>JAKBAP010000184.1:0-9632 GCA_021808995.1 Planctomycetota bacterium
CAATGGCAACGCCGTCCTGGGCGTGTATCAGCAACTCTCGACCCGCGCCGGCGGCGAGGTGATCAGCTCCGACGCCTATTAAGCCACGCTGGCCCATGGCCGAGAGGGCCATGTCGGAGAGGGGGACAGGCATCTTCTTGGGCGTACCCCATAAGCAGCCAGTCCCCGACTCTCCAAGGCGTGAAGTACCAGCCCGAAGCGCCGGCGAGTGAATTACGAGGCAACCCCCACGATCTGGACAAGACCATTCACTCGATCGGGCTTCGGGCTTGGACTCGCCGGAACGCGCTCGCTCGCGTTTCGGGCTTGTACGATAGGATTCAATGAGATCCGTGTCTTGACTGTTCCTTGAGGATTCCGACGTTGCGTGGTCTTGTACTCGTGATGGCATGGTGCGTGTTCGCCGTTTCTGGCTGTGGCGGCTCGCCGTCGACCTCGAATCCCGGGCCAGCGCCTCCTCATGAAGGGCGACTGGTCTTGCTCGCGGGGGGTCGGGGCTATCTTGAGATCGTGCATAAGCCCGCGGCCAAGCCCAAGGGTCCGACCTCGGGCGAGGCGTCGTTTTACTTCTTGACCCCCGACGGCTTACCGCGGACGCCCGCCCCGACCGGCGGGACGCTGGTGCTGGGCAAGAAGAGCGTCCCGCTCGTCTCCGCCGGCGAGGCGCTCACGACCCCCGACGGCCCTTCCCTGTTTCCCAAGGGCGAACTCGACGGCCTGTTGAACGTCGAGCTCGAGGGCAAGCCCGTCTCGATCCCCCTCGGCGTCCGCTGATCCGACCCGTGAAGGTCGATCACTCGTCGTGGATGGCGCGCTCCGGCGCGCTTACCCCACGACATCGCGGATTCCGCGAGACTCGGACACGGCTCGAGGACTCTCAACCTGGCGGTGGCGGGGCCGGCAACCAGGGATCCTCGGCGGTGTAGGCCGTCGCGACGCGATCGTTTTCGCCGTGGACCGGATAGAAGACACCGTTGGGCGCTGTCGCGTCGAGCATCTGATCATACCATTGTGCGTACGCGGGGTCGCCGCCCCAACCGATGAAACAGAGGTCGCGGAAACGACTCAGGAACTTCTTGGCCAGTTGAGCGGGCGTGTCAAACAGAGCGTCCATCCACTCGAACGGCCGGTGATTGCCTCGTGTCTCGAAAGGGTCGTGATGCTGGGTAATCCCGAGAGTCTCCCGTAACTGGTTAAGCCTTTCTCCATCGGAGATGGCGCCGTTCTCGGAATTCATCACGATCGCCGGCACGACGGAGCAACTCCAGTTTCCCGGCGGCGCGATGTAGCCGTTCTGGTACATGTAAGGGGCGGCTCGCAGGTGGCCGAATCCCATGCGGTGGAGTTCCCTCACCATCCGCAAGACTCGCCGAGGCAGCGACCGGTCAACGGGGACCGCGACCTCGAGAGCGGCCCGGTCACGGTTCCGGGTCCGCCGGTTGGGCGACGCGTTAATCCTGGCGCGGGCGGCCTCGAGCGGAAGCCACGACCGCCGTATTCCCCGCGGTATCGGAAGCTCGTCGCCGTCCCGGACCAGACCGGTGAAATAGAATGTCGAGCTATTCTCCGTGACCCAGACGAGCGGGCTCGGAAAGGCGCTCGTGGCCTCCAGACCGACCTTTTCCCTCAGACATCGACAAAAAACATCGACGGCGGAATCGCCCGGCTGGACCCAGGCACGCGGCAAGGTCGCCGTCACGCCCGAGGGATGATCCTCCCGCTCGATGACCAGGACTCGATCTCGGACATCAAAGGCGATGAACCCCACATGGGATACCCCCTCGGGCGCTGAGTCCAGGACGGCCGCCGCCACGTCGTCGCCAACCATCCGCCTCTCCCTTCGGTCAAACCTGGGCATGCCCTCCGCGACCACCCGCCCGGCGATTCTCGCCTGAATCCGGCGGCCGGTCGAGTGGCGACCACGAATTCCGCCCCCTCGGACTCGATTTATTGAAAGCATATTATCATATTGAAAAAATACGGATCTAGAAATCGACAGGGCAAGCGGATCGTCCGGGAAACAGTGTCGGGAGCGAAAGGCGCGAGGATTCGCAATCCTGATCGCGGAACATGTCAGGCACCCTTTTCCGGGCGCTTCGGTTGCCGCGTTTCGGGCTTTTCCCACGAACGCGCCTGACACGGTTCCAGGCCGGGGCCCGTTTGACTGACCTTGACACCAGCCCGGAAAACGGGAAATTGACCGCTCGAGAAACCGGCGGGGGCCGCCTTGACAGGGACGTTGAGGGGGTAAAGGGATGCGCGGCGATGGGACGGGTCGGGATCGGATTCCTCGCGTGATCGCGGGGTTCCTCGCGATGTTCATCATGCTCGGATCGGCCCACGCGCGCGGGGACGGGGACGAGCCCACCACCCCTCGGCACGCGGTCAAGCGCTATGAAATCGGCCAGGGTCCGCGGTCGTACTGGCTCTTCGAGCCCGACAAGCCCAGGCCCGAAAGCGCCCCTGTCGTGGTGTTTCTCCACGGCTGGTTCGCCGTCAACCCCGCCTTTTATGGGGCCTGGATCGATCACCTGGTCGGTTCTGGCCGAGTGGTGATCTTTCCCCGCTATCAAAACGACGTCGGGACGCTGCCGCAGGATTTCTTGCCTAACGCGACGGCCGCCATTCGAGACGCGCTTGGCGTCCTGTCTGGCGGGGTCGGCCATGTGCGGCCCGAGCCTGGCCGGTTCGCGCTCGTGGGTCATTCGGCGGGAGGCAACCTGGCCGCCCAGATCGCCGCCTCCTCCATCGACCCCGCCGCCGAGCTTCCGACGCCGGCCGCCATGGTCGCCCTCATGCCCGGCGAGGTCCTCCCGATGCGAAAGCCGAGCCTCGACCAGATCCCCCCGACCACCCTGATGCTCGTCGTGGTCGGCGAGGAAGACCTCGTCGTCGGCGACCTCCGCGCCCGGCGGATCTTTCTCGAGGCGACCCGCGTCCCCCGCACGCATAAGCGATTCGTCTTGCTTCGCTCCGATCGCCACGGATACCCCCCCATGGTCGCCGAGCACACCGCCCCCACCGGCGTCAACCACCGGCTCGACAACGGCGATGGGCTCTTTCGATCGCTCCAGATGAGCTTTGGAGACGTTAACGCCCTCGACCGGGCGGGCTTCTGGAAAATGACCGACATGACCCTCGACGCCGCCTTCGCCGGCCGATCCATGGACGACGCCACCCGCGACCTGGAAAAATTCCGCCACCTGGGATTCTGGAGCGACGGACGCCGCGTCAACCCGCCACTGGTCGGCGACGATCTCGACACCATCCCCCGCGTCATCCCCGCCAACGGCATTCGCCTGTTCCCTTGGTCGCCCTCGACTCGCGCTCAAATGTCGAGTGTCACCGTCGAGCGGCCGGCCAGCAAATAACCCCACGCCCGACGCGCCCGACGCCAGGGTCGCAACCACCCGCGAAACGCCCCCGCGCGAGAGTCTAACACGTCGCCCGAATGCGCCTGTTTCGCGGGCGAAAGGTCGGCGCGCGGTCGGAGTCCCGGCTCATTCCCGGGCGGTCCTGGGCCGATACGACTTCCGAGTGAGGATGGGGGCGAATCGAGGGGCGACACGAGGGACGCGCGATCGATGCCGACGACACGACCTGGTTCCACGCAGGAGGCCCGTCAGATCGAAGCCCTGAAGCGTCAGGTGATCGCCCTTCAGCGCATCAGCAGCCTGGGCGTCCTGGCGGGCGGGGTGTTTCATGAGCTCAATAACGCGCTGACGCCGATTGGCAGCTATGCCAAGTTGGCCCTGCGCAACCCCGACCCGGCCTATCGCGAGCGGGCGTTGACGCGGATTGTCGAGGCTTCGGATCGGGCGGCCCTGATCGCTCGCGGGATGCTGGGCCTCGCCCGGCCCGGCGGTGTCGAGGATCGCGAGCCGACAGACCTGGGGCGATTGGTCGAGGAAGTGGCCTCGCTCGTGAACAAGGACCTCTCGAGGCATCGGGTGCGGCTCGAGCTCGTGGTGGAAGACCGCCCACGAGCCCGCGTGAACCCCGCCCAGATCCAGCAGGTGTTATTGAACCTGCTGATCAACGCGCGGCAAGCAATGCCGTCTGGGGGGGTGGCGCGGCTGGGGCTCAAGCTTGACGACTCGGGCCGATCGGCCGAGGTGAGCGTGACCGATACCGGCGTCGGAATCGCACCCGAGGACTTGAGGAAGATCTTCGAGCCCTTTTATTCGACCAAATCAGCCCCCGACGCCGCCGGTCAAGGGGGAACGGGGCTGGGCCTGGCGGTCTGTCGCGACATTATCGAGTCGCACCATGGTCGGCTTCGCGCCCAGAGCCGTCCAGGGCAGGGGGCCACGTTCACCGTGATCCTCCCCGTCCACGCCACCGCCGAAGCCCCCTTGCCCTTACGCGCCCAATCGGCCTGACGCAGACCGTCTCCCCATCGCCAGCGTCATGAAGTCACGGGACCCCCCTCCCTCTCGCGACGCCAACACCGAAACCCCGCGCCATCCTCGCGGCGGTGATTTCTCCGATGTTGGGCGTGGGCCGATGGCCGCCATTGTCTAGGAGTCGATCATGGTGATTCCGATGCTCGGGTCGTTTTCGATCGCGATGCAAAAATCGGTGTTGAAAATGGCGACAATTTCCGCCAGGACGACCTCCGGCGCGAGACCTTCCTCCATCGTGATCAGGAACACAAGCGAGAGAAAAAAGTCGAGGAGATGGAGCGCGTGGACATTGCTTTGGGCACCGATTCTGGCCTGCAGTGACGCTGGGCGATAGGACGACCCGAGCAAGAATAAGGGGTATTCGTGGGAGCCATGTGTCCGCTCGACACGCTCCCACGCGACCGCGTCAATGACGGCGTCCTTGACCTCGATCACCAGCAGCGGACGCTCGCCCGACCAGACCTGAACGTCCCCACCCCGAAAGATCCCCGAACCCGAACTCTGAGCGTCACCCGCGAAGGTCCTCTTGGTCACGATCTCATGGCTGTCGGGATACCGCCTGCGAAGCGCGCTGAAGACCAAACCCTGTTGGACTCTTCCGTGTGAGCTCAAGGACAGAAGGTCGGCCAACCGCTTCTGAAGGGAATCTTCCTTCCTGACTTGGATTTTGAGTGAAAAGCCGTCCCAGAACCGCTGATGTCTCCTGATGCAATCGTGGTAAACAGCTCTCAGTTGTTCGGGACCATCGGAATATCCATTGAGGATCTCGACCATTTTGATGAGATGCCGCTTGTTTCCGCGGCGCTCGTCGTTCCGCGGGGCCCCCCTCATGTGGCTCGCGCCCCACTTCGTGATATGAACACGACAGCCGGCTCCCATAACCCGTTCGATGTCGGATTTGAGGCCGGACCGACCTCGAAATCGACCCGGATTCGAGGGATCGAGGATCGCGTCGAATTCCCCGAGCTTTAATCGAAGCAGCTCGAGCAGGATCACGCAATCGCCCATGGCGACAACAGGTGATTGGTTACCGTCCGCCCGTGATTTCGTCGCTAGGCAAGAGCGAAAATGAACGGCCGCGCGATCCTCGGCCAGGGAGCGTTTCATGGAAACCCTTGATCAGGCTGGCGTGGAAATGAGAGGATCGCGATCGAAACGTTTGTACCCCAGCGACGGCCCCGTTATACTCATGAGAGCGGAGTTCCGTCGATGTTGTCCTGGTCGAAGAGCCGGCCGGTCGGAACACCCAGAGCCGCCGCGATCGCGTGGATGTTTTTCAGGCTGACGTTTCGCTCTCCTCGTTCGACGCCGCCGATGTAGCTACGGTCGAGACCGACTCGATGCGAAAGCTCCTCCTGACTCCATCCGCGATGCTTGCGAATCTCCCGGACCCTCTCGCCGAAGGCACGCATGACGTTGTTTTCCCCCATGGTGGATCCTGTTGTAAAAGACGACGATACGTCCACGGACTTTGAGTACCATCATTCTCGAGACTCACGAGGCGGGCTGTGACCAAGATTGGGATCGAGACCGGTGCCGAGGTGCCGGGCTCCTCTCTCGCCGCGGCCGGCAAGACCTTCCTCGAGTTTTTCGCGGGGATCGGCCTGGTTCGCGTGGGACTCGAGCCGTCGGGATGGTCCTGCGTCTACGCCAACGACCTCGATCCCAAGAAAAGAAAGCTCTACGCGGGGCGTTTTGGCGACGACGATCAATTTCATCTAGGCGATGTCTGGGATCGAGAGCAGGTGCTCGCGCGGCTGTCGACGCCGGCGTTCCTGTCGACGGCGTCGTTTCCATGCGTTGATCTTTCGCTGGCGGGGAAATGGAAGGGGCTCGACGGCGCTCATTCCTCGGCCTTTTTCGGATTCACGAACGTTCTTGAGGGCCTTGGCGAGCGAAAGCCGAGCCTCGTTCTGATCGAGAACGTGACGGGGTTCGTGGCGTCGCGGGACGGCCAGGATTTCGAGTCGGCCACGCGGAGCCTGGCTGAGCTTGGGTACTGGCTCGATGCGTTCGTGCTCGACGCGGCTCATTTCATTCCCCAGAGCCGGCCCAGGGTGTTTATCGTGGGCGTCCACGACCGTCTGGGCGAGCCACCCATGGCCCGTCGCGGGTCGGGCGGCGGCTGGCTCGTCGACCCTTGGGTCCAGAGGATCGAACGCGCCGGCAAATCGATCCGACCCTCCAGGCTGGTCGAGCTCATGAAACGGATCAAACTTCCGACCGGATGGGCGGCCTTTCGGATGCCGCTTCCCGACGGGCCGAGACGCGATATCGCGGAGCTAATCGACCTCGATGACGCCCAGGATTGGTGGGACGAGCCCGCCGTCGTGAAGCATCACGACATGATGAGCGACCTGCATCGCCGGCACGTCGACGGCCTGCTTGCCGCGGGCGGAACCCACGTGGGCACGATCTATCGCCGCAAACGATACGGTAAGACCCGGGCCGAGACTCGGTTCGACGGCATCGCCGGATGCCTGAGAACGCCCAAGGGAGGGAGCGGCCGGCAGATTGTCGTCGTCGTGGACAGGGGACGGCTCAGGATGCGCTGGATGTCGCCCCGAGAGTACGCAAGGCTCCAAGGCGTCGATAACTTCCCACTCGGCGAAAATACAATCCAAAACCTTTATGGCTTTGGCGACGCGGTTTGCGCGCCCGTCATTTCATGGATCGACGCTCATATCCTCACGCCTGTTTATGAGTGGGCCCGCGAGGGCGCGGAAAACCACCCCGGCCGACCTCGCCCCCTACGTTCCTTACTCCCCCGCGAGCCGGCGGAGGACGCGGCCCCATTTGCGAGGGAGCTTGAAACGCCCAAAATCCGCGAGATGGGGTAGGAATTGATTCCAGGTCAGGACCGTCAAACAGGTCGACTCCTGGAGGATCGCCACCAGGACCTGTTTGCGATACAGGCCCAGGACCGCGATCGCCCCATTCTCGGGATTTCGGCCCAGTCTGCGGGTGCGCGCGAGCACGCCCCGGAGCTCATCAAGGGCATTCGCGGGCTCGACCGCGAATCGCTCGATGAATCGTTCCAGGGCGTGACGCGAAACACGCGCCGAGCGATAATCACGCAGGCCCGGCGGGAGCTGGTCGGCGGGTTCCGGCATGCGATGGTTGGCCCTCTCGCGTCAGTCGCGGCCGGCGGCCCACAGGACGCCTCGCTTGAGCCACTCCTGAAAGTTCTTATCGCCCATGGCCTCGGCGTCGTGGCCCATGGTGTTTTCATAGACCCGGCCCTTGCCAAACGAGTTCACCCACACGACCGGCTCGTCCTTGCCGGTTCCGCGCGGCTTGGAGGGGTCGGAAAAGGCCGTCGCCAGGACGACGCTGCCCGGGGTGATCATCGAATTCTGATAGAGCTCGTCGATCGCGTGCTCGAACCCCGCCGGCAGCCCCTCGGAGATCGGGTGCTTGGCGTCGGTTTTCTTGACGCTGAAGACGTGCCGGGGCCCGTGAAAGCCCTGCGACCGCCAGCCGCCGGCGACCGCCTGCTCAAACTCGTCCCAGTTGGGCTTGATGAACGCGCTCGAGGCATGGTGAAAGACCACCAGCCCCTTGCCGCCGCGAATCGCCTTCACGAACGCTTGCTTGTTGGCCTCGCTCCAGCGCGTTTCCGGGGCACCCTTGGCCGTGTCCTTGTAATTCAGGATGATCACGTCGTACCTGGCCAGGTTTTCGTCGGTGAGGTCCTTCGATGGAGCGGCGGTGACGTCGACCTTGACCCTGCCCCCCTCGCCCAGGATCTCGGCGAGCAATTCGCTGGTCTTTTTCCAGTCGTGAACCGAGTCGCCCGTGACGACCAGGGCCTTGACGGGTGAATCGCTCGCCCTTGCCGTCGCGGTCGCGGTCGCGCTGACTCTCGCCACCCGGGGGGTCGCGGTCGCGCGCCGGGCCACCGGGGCGGGCATCGATTCGATCACATCATCGAGCGCGATCGGGCCAAACACGGGGACGGCCATGTCCATCTCATCGGTGAGGTTGCAATACGGGTCGAGCCCGTGGCCATACCACAGGGACGAGCCCTTGGGAGGCCGGCCCGCGAGCTTGAGCACGACCGTGTCTCGGGCGGGCCCGACCTTGGCCTCGTAGATCGAGGGGATGATCGCCCCCTCGGCGTCTCGGATCGAAAAGCCCGCGATATGGCGCTCGGGCTTGAGGCCGAATTCATGGCCGCTCGAGGGATTCATGTTCACGCCCTTGAATTTCACGATCAGACCTCCGTGGGTCGGCATGACCTTGTCGAAGGTCGGCGTGCCGGCCCCAAGTTGCCCGAACAGCTCGCGAAGCGCGATCTGGGCCAACCGCCGGCCGAGCCGTTTGTGCCCCTGGGTTCCGACGTGAATGGGGTCGTCGAGCTCGAGGTCGATCGCCGCGACGACGGCGGTGTTCGAGACCTGTTCGGGGATCAGCCGCTCGGCCTCCTGAACGGCGTTCCAGCCCTCGGGATTGTTCCGCGCGACGAACCGGCCGATCTGCACCAGGTAAAAGGGAAGGTCAGGCTGGCCGAGATCGCCGCGGACGGCCGCGATGAAGTCGCGAAAGACCTTGGGATAGACCTTCCAGGGCTCTCCACGGCCCATCGCGTCACTCTCGCCCTGATACCACAGGACCCCCTTGACCTTGCCCCCGGCGAGCTTGATCTGCCTGAGCATCGAGCCATAAAGGCTCTGGCCCCCCTGGTCTTTCTTGGCCGGGTTCCATTGCTCCATGCTGGTGCCGCCGTGGGCGCACGCGACCAGGCCGACCGGCACATTGGTGGCCTGAACCATCGTGACGGCGAAGGGAAGGCCCAGGCCCGCCCCCTTGGTCCGCGTCTTGTGCTGTTGCTCGGATCGGGCGGCCTGGGTCTTGAGGTCGCCAGAATGGACCGGGTCGGGCGAATCGACCAGCCAGTGCAGGGGCTCGCTGGCCTGGGTCCACTTGCCGTCCATCCCCAGGAGCGCGACCCGCGAATCCGGGGGCGTGACGTCGAGAAGGTTGGCCACCCCCTCCATGTTCGACTGGCCCGAGAGCACCCAGAGATCGCCGACGAAGATGTTGTCGGCGGATGCGAGAACCTGTCCGAATTCGGTCGTGAGCCTGATGGTGTAAGGCCCCCCGGTGGGGACACCCAGCAGCTTGCCCGCGACGGATCGCGCCGCGACGCGGTCCATCGTTCCGGGCCTGTAAAGCCCGACCTCGAGATTCATGCCCTTGGCCACTTCGTCGAGCTCGACCGGG
>JAKBAP010000184.1:9642-10036 GCA_021808995.1 Planctomycetota bacterium
GCCGTCCGGCCCACGCTGAAAGACCCGCCAGGCGACCGGTGATTGGATCTTGGGGACCGGCTGTGCCGGCGGGGCCTGGAGTTGTTGTCGCGCGGAGGCGCTCGCCGCCAGTCCCGCGAGGGCGAACGAACAGAGCATGATCCTCTGGAAAATCTTCATATGGCCAGTCATCTCGGTTAAAGCTCCATCAGGGAGGGCGTGACGTCAGGCTCGACGCCTCGATCGTAATCGGCTTTACGCGCGACCGAAAGAGGCTCGCGCCCCGACACACTCCCTCGCCATCCTTCGAAGCACGCTGGTATGCGTCGGCGACACGGTTGGTATTGTGCGCATGGATTTGTCCTGGGAGCGCGGGCGTCCCGCCCGCAAGTATTAATCAAGCGGGCGGGCCGCC
>JAKBAP010000185.1 GCA_021808995.1 Planctomycetota bacterium
GAACAGAATGACCGCTGAGATCGCCAAGGCCCCGGCCGAGACGAGAAGGCCATTGACCAGGATCATTCCCAGGATCGAGATGGCCACGAACAACGATTTCTTCCATCGATAATGGGCCAGGTAATGAACTGGCAGCGCCACCATCGCCAGGAGCACCAACAGCCGGAAGGAACGGGACTCAAGCCGGTAGGCGTCAAACACCGCTTGCATCACGGCCAGTTGTGCCATGATCGAGAGGAATTCGCGTCTTCGCCGGCCGCAGTTCTCGGGCTCTCCGGCGTAGAGGCCGGTTCCGCCGTTCCGCGCGGATGCTCTGATTGCTTGGAACCGGCGATGAGGGATCAATCGCTGGACGGCCAGCCCGCCTGATTCATTGGACATGGTCTTCCCCCTCGGGCAATCCAGGCCCTTGAGGAGCCCGGCAATTGCCAGGGATCTACGCCCCGATTCCTTTCGGGATCGCCGCCATTAGTGCCTGGGAGCCGATGTTTGGCTAGGCGAACATGATAAGATCCGAGATTCGTTTTCGTTAAGCTTCCTTAACTGCGGAGCATGTTACCAAGCCCTCTTGTTCGCCTCTTTCGAGAGCTGCTCCCACCTCGACGGGGCTCCTGGAAGTGCCGAGTGGTGACAGGGCTGGGCTTCGTAACGAGCCTGTACCCGTCGAGATTTCCCTCGAACGACCCATGATAACACATGCTGTGATCATAAGATGCTCAACATACTATTGATGTTCCTGGGCGAGCCCGGACGAGCTCCAAGGGGCCTGGCTGATTCGAGAACCGGGGCGAATGGACGAGGATTGGTCTTGCGGTTCATGTCCCCGCGCGTTTATTTCAGGGATCGATAAGTTGGCGGCGCGACCGAGGATGGGTTGGTTGTCGCGAGGCGGAGTCGAAGTCGATGCCTGAACGATGGATGATCGGGCTGAGGTCGCTTGATTGGCCTGACGGATCCGCCGGTGATCGATTGCTCGGTCTTTCGTGTCAAGCTTTCGATGAATCGGACGACTTCGAGGGACGGTTCGCATGACGTTCTTTGCCAGGAAGTCCGGCTCCGAGGTCGTTCCTGAGGCGGGACATGAGTCTCGCGACTTTTCATGGTCCTTGGTTGTGAACATCCTGGGATTTGGGCTACTGGCCGCATGGCTTGATCTAGGAACGAGCCTGGCGCGGGCCGCGTTTTGGCCCTTGGTTTCGGTCGACGAGATCCGGACCAATCGGCACAAGGTTTGGATGCTGCCGATCTCGGACCTATTGATCATGATCGCGGTCGGATTCGTGATTGCGATCATCGGGTTCCTTCGCCCGAGCCTGGCCCGTTGGCTGGCATCAAGGGTTCCGCTCGCGATGTTCCTGGGAATGCTGCTGCTGAATCTCGACGGGCTGCACGTCATGGCCGCCTTGACCCTGGCGACGGGGATGGCGTCGATCACGGGGCCCTGGATCGGGCGACGGCGGGGGCGAAATCGATGGCTCGTCCCCGTATCGGTTTCGGTCATGATCCTGGGTCTGGTCGTCCTCGCCGGGGTGTCCTATGCTCGAGTCGTCTCGGCGGAGCGGCGAGCGCTCGCGAGTTGCCCACCGGCGAAGCCTGGTGCTCCCAACGTCCTCTTGATCGTGCTCGACACGGTACGGGCAAGCTCGCTTAGCCTCCATGGGCACGAGCGCCCGACCTCGCCAAACATCGAGCGCCTGGCGAGCCAAGGCATCGTCTTTAACGAGGCCCGCGCGACGAGCTCGTGGACCGCGCCGACCCATGGCAGCCTCATGACGGGGCGGTGGGCGCACGAACTTTCCATCTCATCCCACTCAGCGCTTGATGGTAAATATCCCACCCTCGCCGAAACCCTCGCCAAGGCGGGCTACGCCACCGCGGGATTCGTCGGCAATATCTTCTATTGCAACTCGGTCTTCGGGATCGACCGCGGCTTTGCCCATTACGAGGACGCCTACGAAAACCAATCGGTCACGCTTTTCGAGATCCTCTGGAGCTCGAACCTCGGGAGACGGCTGATTCGGGCGCTTGGCTATTCGACCGATTTCGACGACGGCGTGACCCTGCGGCGGAAAACGGCGGCGATGCTCAATCAGGACGTCCTTGGCTGGATCAAGGGACGTCCCAATAATCGGCCCTTTTTTGTCTTTATCAACTACTACGACGCACATCGGCCCTATTTTCTTCCCTCGAGAACCGAGTCGCGCTTCGGTTCCGCGGCGCTGCCGATCGAGCGGCGAAAGGAACTCGAGAGGCGGTTTCAAAAGACGTTGACCGGCGAGTGCGAACCGAACGATCCCGACGTCCTGAACATCCAAATGGAAACCGTGGCGCTCTATCGGGATTGCTATGACACGTGCATTGCCTCGATCGATCGCCAGATTGGGCGGTTGGTCGATGAGCTCAGGAGCGAGGGGCTGATGGATAATACCCTGGTGGTCGTGACCTCGGATCACGGCGAGCATCTAGGCGAGCGTGGCCTGATCGGCCACGGCGTCAGCGTCTATCGTCCGGAGGCGCATGTCCCGCTGGTGATTCTTCCCCCTTCGCGTTTGCCGGCCAGCCGGATCGTGAACCGGCCCGTCAGCCTGCGTGAGATTCCCGCGACCATCGCCGAGTGTGTCGGCCTGGGCGAGCGGAACCCGTTCCCTGGCCGATCCCTGACGCGGGTGCTGGACGCGAGCGCCAAGCGGGTCCCAGGAAAGTCGCCGGTGCTTTGCGAGCTTGAGGAATACATCGCGTTCTCACGGTCGGACAAGATTCCGGCGGGATTCGGCCCGGTCCGGTCGCTCACATCAGGCAATCATGTCTATATTCGATGGGATACGGGGAATGAAGAGGTCTATGACATTCATAATGATCCCTTCGAATTGGTCGATCTGGGCAAGGACCCCGATCTGGTGCCCGTCATCGCGCGGTTCCGGGCCGAGATCAAGCGGCTCCTCCCCGATCTCTCGACGGCGATCAATTCGCCCTAGACAACCCGAGGGGTCGTCGTTCGCGCCGTCGTGTGTCGGGAATGTCGGGCTCGTGTCAGGGGGCGACGTGCAGGGTCGCGGTCAGGTCGAGAGGGGGTTCGCCGACCAAGTCGGTGCGGACCTTGAAGACCCGCCTCAGGTCGCCATGGACCGCGCCTGGCTCGGGCCGGTAGGCCACGGTCACGATGTGCGAGGACGAGCGTTTGCCTTGGTCCGACGTGGCCGAGAAGCCCTCGCCGGTTCCCTCGATCGACTGAATCACGAACGGCTTTGACGCCCTCACCACGAACCGACCTTGAACGCCGGCTTCGGACTCGACCCTTCCGAGGGCCAGGATCGATGGCGCCGCCGAGAGCTCGCCCTTCACGAAGCCCGTCACCATGACCGGGATGCTGGGCGTCTCGGGGTCGTTGCTGATCAGGCGGAGCTCGTCGCGGATGGAACCCGCCGGAGCGTCGGGCTTGATGCTCACGTTCAGGGAATAGCTGACCGAGCCGCCGTTTCGGGAGGTCTCGACCAGCTTGGCCGAAATCGCCTTGCTCCCCGAGATCATCCGCGTGAAGCGCCAGCCCTCGGCGTTGATCCGGTCGATCGTCAGCTCGCGCTGTGAGTTCCCCCCGCGCGAGACCACGCCGAATTCAATCGCGCCGGGGTTGAGAACCAACTCCGAGAGAATGTGCGACGTCACCCCCAACCGAGCCTCGATCTCACGCCCCGAGGCGGTCATCATCGTCACATACAAGATCGTCGACTTGAGCCCCACGAAATTGCGCGTGTCCATCTCGGCCTCGACGATCGCGCTTGAGCCAGGCTCGACCACTCGCGCATTCGCCTTGCCACTCGTGCAGCCACAAGAAGGATGCAGATTCACGATCGTGAGCGTTTCCCCCGAGCGATTCACCATGGTGAATTCATGCTTCACCCGGGCACCCCGCGGAACGACTCCAAAATCATGCCGATTGGTGGGAAAGAGCAAGTCGGTCCACTGATCGGCCCACGCCTCGCTCGTGTACAAAAGCGCGGTCGCGGAAACCATCACGCTCCACCACGACCGCCTCGAGATCCGTCCCTCGAATCGCATTGATCCGGCCTCCTCACGCGAACTCTCCACGCTTTCACGCCGCGTCCTCAAACGAGATATCGGCCAACCAACCCTTGGCGCTCAGTTTTGCCCGACGACTCAAGCCCTCCAAATACCCCAGACCAATAAGTCCCCCGATTCTTACCCCTTGCGAAGTTCGCCGAGCCACCGCTTACCCTAGGGCGGGTGGGCGGATAAAATCAGGTTTTCTCGCGTCCCCTACCATCGAGCGGAGGTTCAGCGTGCCGGATCCAGCGCCGCGGGTGATTAGCCTTCCAGCCCGCTATTACACGTCGCATGAGCACTACGAGCGTGAGCTCGATTGGTTTTTCCGGAGGATGTGGGTCCACGTCGGGCGTGAAAAGGATCTTTCGCGGCGGGGCGATTTCAAGGTCGTCTCGCCGGCTGGCGAGAGTCTCATCATCGTTCGCGAGGACGAGGAACGCGTGGGTGCGTTTTCCAACGTCTGCCGGCATCGGGGCACCCGGCTGTGCGCCGTGGATTCGGGGACGTTTGGCTCGACGATCCAGTGCCCTTACCACGCCTGGACCTACGCGCTAGACGGCACGCTCTCGGCCGCGCCCGGCATGGACCGAGTCGAGGGATTTCAGCGCGAGGATTACCCGCTCTCGCGCGCGAGGCTGGCGACCTGGGATGGTCACATGTTTATCCACATGGGCGACTCGCCCGGGTCGCTCGCGACCCAGCTCGCCAACCGGGACGCGCTGTTTCGCGACTGGGGGATGAACGAGCTGGTGGTCGGCAATCGGATCGTTTACGACGTGGCGGCCAACTGGAAGCTCATCATCCACAATTACTCGGAATGTCTCCACTGTCCGGGCGTGCATCCCGCCCTTCAAAAGCTCTCGCACTACCTGAGCGGCGAAAACGAGCCGGCCGAGCCCGGCGTACTGGGGGGGAGGATGCGGCTTCGCGACGGAATCGGCACCCTCTCGATGGACGGCCGGTTGAAGCGAGCCTGTTTGCCGGGCCTCGAGCCTGAGGAATGCCGGTTCGTTTACTTTTACGCGTTTCTGCCGAATCTGCTCCTTAGCCTACATCCCGACTATGTCATGACCCACACCCTCTGGCCCCGGTCGGTCGGTCGGACCGAGATCGTCTGCGAATGGCTCTTTCACCCACGAGAGACCGCCCAGGACGATTTCAACCCCGACGACGCGGTCGCGTTCTGGGATCTCACCAATCGTCAGGACTGGCATGTCTGCGAGGAGATGCAGATCGGCCTTGGTTCGAGGGGCTATCGACCAGGCCCGTATTCGCACCGGGAGGAGCTGCTCGTCGAGTTTGACCGCCTGATCCTCGCCGCGGAACGGATGGCCGCGGACGACCCGCATGGTCGGGAGCCATACGTTCCTCGCCACGTAACCGGCCCAGGGAATGTCGGGGACAATGATCGGTGATCGTACGCCGTCCGTTGGAGGCGATGGCGAGTCTGTCCGAGTTCAGCCGTCCTGGCCGATGGCTTCGACGGGGCATTCCTCAAGGACTTCCAGGCAGGCGGCGATCTGGACGGGATCGACGGGTTGGGAATAGACGTAGCTTGTGCGTTCGTCGGCGTCGCGACGAAAATGGAGTGGGGCGTTCTCGCGGCAGAGATCGCAGTCGATGCAAGTCTCGTCCACGTAAAACCGACCGGTCGCGTTGCCTTCGACTTTTTTCGTTCGATCCGCCATGCTTGTCTCGAACTCCCGGAGCGGTTGACACCTTGGGTGCTCCCCATGACAAAAGAGTACAGATTGGCCGCCGGGAATCCAAGTGAGATCGTAGGGGGACCCCCTTGGGGCCCTGGGTTGTTTGGTCGCCCTCTTGAGCCGCGGGGGCTGGGCGAGTAGACTCTGCATGAGTTCCGGATTGGCTTTTGCCGATCTCGTGAACGTGACCTGACATAGCCCGCCCGGCGCCAGGGAACCCGGTGTGAATCCGGGGCAGGCGTGCTGCTGTAACGGCCGCTCAAGGACCTCGACAAGATCGCCACTGCGCAAGCGGGAAGGGGGTCGAGGTCGGCCGAAGCCAGAAGACCGGCCGAGTGGGACGCGTGGCCCTCACGACCAGGGTCGAACGCACGGTTTAACCTCGCCACGATCGGCGGCTTGGGCTCCGACCCGGAATCCGGGCCAGGACCGGGCGGCAGGCGTTCGCGGGCAAAAGGATTCTCACGCATGCGCGCGGCCGAATCACGAATTCCGGTGGTGATGTCCTGGAGCGGGGGCAAGGACAGCGCGCTTGCGCTTGACACCCTCCAGAACGACCCCCGGTACGAGGTGGTCGCGCTCATGACCTCGGTCTCCGAGGAATTCCGCCGCGTAAGCCATCACGGCGTTCGCGAGGAATTGCTCGAGCGCCAGGCCGAGGCGATCGAGCTTCCCCTGGTCAAGATCATGCTCCCCTCGGGCCAGGCGACTCCCTGCACAAACGAGGTTTACGAGGGGATCATGGCGCGAGTGATGGACGACTTCAAGAGCCAGGGGGTGCTGACCGTCGGCTTCGGGGACCTGTTTCTCGAGGATCTTCGCGCGTATCGCGAGCGCAATCTCGCCAGGGCCGGCATGACGGGCGTGTTCCCGATCTGGAAAAACGAGACGCACGCGCTGGCGAGGCGGATCATCGCGATGGGATTTCGGGCCATTCTGACCTGCGCCGAGGGAAAGGTCGGGCCGGGCTTCGTGGGCCGGCACTACGATCAAAGCTTGCTCGCCGACCTCCCGGAGGGCATCGATCCCTGCGGCGAATACGGCGAATTTCATACATACGTTTATGATGGCCCTTGTTTCAAACGAGCCGTCCCTGTTGAAATTGGCGAAACCGTCGTCCGCGACGGCCGCTTTTACGCGGATCTGTTGCCGGCGGGGGCCGAGTCGGCTCGCCTCGCCGATGTTGTCATGCCCCCGGTGTGAGAAGATGTCCGCCTTATTGAAAATGAGATCCCGCTCATGAATCCACGCTTTTTCGTCCTGACGTTGATCATTCTCGCGGCCGCGCTTTCACGGCTGCTGCCCCACCCTCCCAACGCGACGCCGATCGCCGCGATCGCGCTTTTTGGCGGGGCCTGCTTTCGCGGCCGCTCGGCCGCGTTCCTGGTTCCGCTGGCGGCAATGGTCCTGTCGGACATCGTGCTGGGCCTCACACGGTATCGCATGTATTCGCTCTTTCCTCTCCAGGCGGTCGTCTACGCCTGTTTCGTCGCCGAGACCGCGATTGGCCGGCTGATCGCGAATCGTCGATCGGCCT
This sequence comes from Planctomycetota bacterium, assembly GCA_021808995.1. Classification (GTDB taxonomy): domain Bacteria; phylum Planctomycetota; class Planctomycetia; order Isosphaerales; family Isosphaeraceae; genus JAKBAP01. Next base: position 7,306 of record JAKBAP010000185.1, read on the forward strand.
TACGAATCGGTTCGATGGCGCTCCTGGGCTCGCTCTTGTTTTTCGTTGTGACCAATTTCGCCGTCTGGGCTGGCGGGCGGATGTATCCCTTGACCGGGGCCGGGCTTATGGAGTGTTATGTCGCGGCCATTCCGTTTTTCGGCTACACGCTCCTGGGTGACGCGGTCTCCGTGACGGTCTTATTTGGCGGGCTCGCGCTCCTGGAAAATCGCGCCTCCTGGATGCGTGAATCCGCGCTCGCGCCAGCTTGAACCTCCGAAGGGAGCCCCCCATGCGAGTCGTTTCCCTCCTGGCCAGCGGTACCGAGATTCTCTGCGCCCTGGGCGCGGGCGATTGGATCGTGGGGCGTTCGCATGAATGCGACAATCCCCCGTGGGTCAAGGAACTCCCCGAGTGTACGCGGCCAGCCTTCGACATCACCAGGCCGAGTGGCTGGATCGACGCCGAGGTCAGACGCAGGCTCAAGGAGGGTCTTCCGCTCTATCATGTCGACCGCGAGTTGATCGACTCGCTCACGCCCGACCTGCTCGTCGCCCAGGCTCACTGCGAGGTCTGCGCGGTCACCCCGCTCGATGTCGCGCGGGCCGGCTGCCTCGCCACAGGCCAGGTATTGGCCCTCGAAGCAGGATGCGTGAGTGGGATCATGGATGGAATTCTCGCCGTCGGCCGCGCGATCGGACGGGAGAGCGAGGCGGGCGATTTGACACTGGCGATGCAGTCGCGGATGGATGCGGTGCATGACGCGGTGAAGTCGTCGCCGACCCCGAGCGTGGTGATGCTTGAGTGGACCGACCCGATCTTTGCCATGGGGAACTGGGGGCCGGAACTCGTCGAATTCGCCAACGGCCGGCTGTTTCTTGGCGAGCGCGGAGCGCATTCGCGCGCGATCGATTGGAGTGGGGTGCGCGAGGCCGACCCCGATTGGCTGATCGTCGCCCCTTGTGGCTTTGACCTGGAGCGAGCCCGAGCCGAGATTCCGATCCTGGAATCACGCCCTGGCTGGTCCGAACTGCGTGCCGTGCGGGAAGGGCGAGTGGTCTTCGCCGATGGCAACCGTTACTTCAACCGATCAGGAACGACGATCGTCGAGACGGTCGAGATCCTGGCCGAGATTCTCCACGCCTACCCCGCCGGCCACGAAGGGACGGCGTGGGTCCGTTACGCCCCCGCGTCCCATGTCGAGAGCCCCCGAGTGCCTGCCGGGTGGTCGAGGACTCCGGCTTGGCCTTGGTTGAGTGAAACGCTAGGCTGAGAGGGTGTCGAGGAATCTGGCGATCTCGCTGGGCGGTCGTCGGGTGGATGTGTTTCCCTTGTTCCAATCCCAGCGCGTCTCATTGCAGGTCTTTTCCCATGGCCGATTTCCCCCAAGCCCCCAAGCCCTCTCCCAAGCCGTTCGAGCGGATGCCTGGCCTCCGCAAGGTCGACGATGACGACGCGATCGAGGCGGCCATGGAAAAAGCCATGGGCCCAGACGAGGCCACCGACCCGACCGCGACGACGGCGCTAAAACGGCTCTGGAACGCCGAGCTCGAGGCCGAGCTCGAGGAGGCTCTCGCGGGTTTCGACCCCAGCTCGTTCGAGGTCGCCACGCCCAAGAAAGGCCCACGTCCGGATCGCGGAACCACCACGAAGGAGGATCGCGGGCAGGAAAGCCGGCCAGGGCTTCGGACCGGGAAAGTCATCGGCGTTCGCGGTAAGAGCGTCTTCGTCGACATGGGAGGCAAGAGCGAAGGGGTGCTCACTCTCGATCAGTTCCCAGGCGACCTGCCCGCCCCGGGGTCCTCGATCGAGGTCGTCGTCGAGCGATTCGACCCCGAGGAGGGGATCCAGATTCTGAGGCTCAAGGGTTCGGCGATCGAGGCCAACTGGGAAAACCTCAGACGCGATGTCGTGGTCGAGGCGCGCGCGACCAAGGTCGTCAAGGGGGGGCTCGAGGTCGACGTCGACGGCATTCGCGGCTTCCTCCCCATCAGCCAGATCGACCTCTCGCGAGTCGAGGACGCCTCGTCGTTTGTCAATCAGAAATTCAAGGCTGTCGTCACCGAGGCCAATCAGCGCGAGAAAAACCTGGTCGTCTCGCGCAAGGAAATGCTCGAGCGGGAACGGGCCGAGATGCGTGAGAAAACCTGGCTCACTCTTGAAGAGGGCCAGACCCGCGACGGCATTGTGCGCTCGATCAAGAGTTTTGGCGCGTTCGTCGATATTGGCGGGGTCGATGGATTGTTGCCAATCGGCGAGATGAGCTGGTCGAGGGTTTCCAAGGTCGAGGACGTGATCCGGACTGGAGACGCGGTCAAGGTCCGGATCCTCAAGATCGACCCGATCGCGCGGAAGCTCACGCTGGGTCTCAAGCAGCTCGCGCCTAGCCCGTGGGAGACGGCGATCCTGAAATTCCCCAGGGGCGCGATGATCCAGGGCAAGGTGACGAAGCTCATGGAATTTGGCGCGTTCGTCGAGCTCGAGACGGGCATTGAGGGGCTGATTCACGTCTCGGAGCTCTCGCCCAATCGTGTGCGGCGGGTCGCCGACATCGTCAAGGAAGGCCAGGAGGTCGAGGTCCGCATTCTCAAGGTCGAGCCCGAGGTCAAGCGAATCGCGTTGTCACTGATTCCGGCGGTCAAGGGCCTTGCGAAGGCGGTCGAGG
>JAKBAP010000186.1 GCA_021808995.1 Planctomycetota bacterium
CCTGGACCGACCGTGCCCAGGTCCCGATGCTGATCGGCTCGCTCTTTTACCATCACAAGCGCGATGGACTGTCGCGATTCAACGCGGCGATCCTCTTCGAGCCCAAGCAGGCCCCCTTTCAGGTCTATCACAAGATGCACCTGGTCCCCTTCGGCGAGTACGTGCCGTTCGTGGAGGCGCTCCCATGGTTGACCTTCCTCACCCCCTATCGCGGCGAGCGCCCGCCAAGCCTCTCTTTTGGCGCACAGGCGAATACACTCACGCTGGGGCCCTATCGGCTCGCGGTGACGATCTGTTTCGAGGACACGGTCCCCCAGGTCGTCAACCAATTCTTCACGGGAGATCCCGAGCCCGACGTCCTGGTCAATCTCTCCAACGACGGCTGGTTTCATGGCACCGCCGAGCTTGACATGCACCTGGCCATCGGAGTGTTCCGGGCGATCGAGCATCGGATCCCCCTGGCCCGGGCCGTCAACACCGGCCTGACCGCGCTCGTCGATGGGAACGGCGAAATCCGCGATGCCCTCCCCAAGGAAACCAGCGGTGTCCTCAACGTCGTCGTCCCGCTCGACCCCAGAACCTCGCTCTATTCGCGGCTCGGAGACTGGCTCGGTCTCTGCTCGCTCGCCGTGGTTCTGGGACTGCTCCCCTTGCGCGGCCTATACCGCTTAAAAGCCGCCAAACCTCCAATTTGACCGAATCTCGTGATTTCACTATGTTCGGTTCCTTGCCAGATCGCGCTGCGTGGGGTAGATTTAGCACCGTCCGAGGGAGCGCTCAAGACGCGATTGCGATTCGGTTCGCCGTTTGGCGAAACGATCACGTTCGGGTCTTGCCGAGACGCCTCGCGCGCTCTTAACATTAACGTCTCCAGTGGAATTTGCTGGCCGAGCGAGGGCGCGTCAATTACGGCGCGTTCGCCTCATCCGTGGGACACGTACGGTTCAAGCCCCATCCGCGCAGTTGACTCGCGACGCCCGGCGCGAGGGTGGTTGGCCGGCCGTCTTACTTTGATTGGTAGGATGAGACCATGACCTTAGTTGGCAAGATCCTCGTCATCGTGATCATGCTCTTTTCCGTGGTTTTCCTGGGGATCTCCACGGCGGTCTTCTCGACCGCCAAGAACTGGAGAGCGGCGACCACGGCCGAGAAGAAAAAGGTTGACGAGCTCAAGAAAAAGCTATCCGACGCGCAAGCGGGCAAGGATGCGGCGGCCAAGGGACTCGAGGACGCGAAGACGAGCTTCGACGCGCTATCAAAGCAGCTCAACGAGCGGATCAGCCAGCTCGAGACCAAGAACAAGCAAGATCTGGAGCAGATCACGGAATACCGGGGTGCCCAGATTAAGGCGCAAGAGAACGCCAAGAGCACGCTCGCCGAGGTTGAGGCCAGGCGCAACGAGATCAACCTGCTCCGTGGTCAGAAGACCGCGGTTGAAAAGCAGGCGAATGATTTCAAGATCCACCAGACCGAGCTCAACGACAAGATCCGCGAGCTTGAGCGAATGATGGAGACGGCGACGAAAAACAACGCCGACCTGCGTGAGCGGGTGGCCAAGTTTTCGACGCTCCTGCGGCAAAATGGGCTTTCCGACGACATTGCCCAGGTGAAGGGGCTCGAGAGCCCGCCGCCGGTCGTGGGCGAAGTCAAGCGGGTGGACTCGACCAACCGCCGGATTGAGATGACCATCGGCTCGGACGATGGCCTGGTTCCCGGCCATGAGCTCTTCCTGTTTCGAACCACGCCGCGGCCCGAGTATCTCGGCAAGATCTCCGTGATCACCGTCGATCCCGACCAGGCGGTCGGCAAGGTGATCGGCAACACCTATCAGGGCAAGAAGATTAAGGAGGGCGACATTGTCTCGTCTACCATCAAGCCGCGGTTCTAGCACGACCCGCGCGGCCGCCACCCCGGCGCGGCGTCCTGGCGGCGTCCTTGTCCAGTCTCCCAAGAGCGACATCTACGTCGCCCTCCTGGGTGTCTCCCTGGGGGCGATCGTCCTGAGTTGCCTGCTGATGGTGATCTTGTTCTCAAGCTACGGCTTCAGCACAAAGGTCTCCTCGGTCGCAAGCCTTCCCGCGAATACCCGAATCGCCTGATTCGGCCGCGAGCCTGGCTGATTCACTCCACGTCCGCCTCGCGACTGGGCTCAAACCAGGCGCGACTGGCGGACGTTGCGTTTTTTCGCCGGTTGGCGAATTATCATGACGTTCGACGACGATCATTGATCATCGCGAGAGGGTCGCGTTCATGGCGAGTTTGAACCTCACGCTCACCGATCATCTCGATCAATTTCTCCGAGACCAGGTCGCGGCCGGACGATACCAGGACGCCGAGGAAGTCGTTCGCGCGGGCCTTCGTCCGCTCGAGCAACAAGAGCGGGAGGACGCGGCGATCCTTCAGGCGATGGCCGCGGAGGGGTTCTCGGCCATCGATCGCGGCGAGGGCGTGGTCCTGGGCGGAGAGCAAGAACTGGCCGATTTCATCGCACACATTGGCCGACGGGCGGCTCGGTCCATCGCCCACGGCGCGGGCACGCCTTGATTGGCTCCCTCGTATCGGCTGCCCAGAAATGCCGAGCAAGACATCGAGGCGATCCTCGCGTGGACCCAACGTGAGTTCGGCGCTAGGGGTTCGTCGCCGCGATGAGGGACTCCTGTTCCGAGCAATCCTTGACATCGCACAGGAGCCTGACCGAGCCGGCAGCCGCGAGCGACCCGAGATCGCCCCCACTGCCCGTACGTATCACCCTCGGAATAGCCGGCGGCGCGTGGAAAAATCGATCGGCCAGATTCATCGCCCACGCCATTTTCTCCTCTTCAGAGTCCATGCCAAGGGAGGCGGCGTTGAGATCGCCCGGGTGCTCCACGACGGCATGGATCTAAAACGTCCTCTCCCTGACGAGGATTGGAGCAATACCGATCATCGTAAGGCTCCTATCGTGAACACGTTGCACGAGCTTCCGTGTCTCGCGTCATGAATCAGCTTGTCCGTGGACATCCCGAGACCATGATTGTGACGTCCGCGGCGATCGATTAGAGTACCCGCGTTCGCGGGCGCGATCTCGGGCGTGGTCTCGAGGGGTCCGGACGCCCATGGTCGAGCCGGCGGGACGGGAGACAGGCGCGGAATGAATGTCGTTTTCGTCGCCTCCGAGGCGGTGCCGTTTTCCAAGACCGGGGGCTTGGCCGACGTGGCGGGCGCTCTGCCGCGGGCCATCGCTCGTCGAGGTCATGCCGTCTCGCTGTTCGTGCCGGCGCACCGGAGCACATGGAATTCGCGCCAACCCATCACCGACACCGGGCTACGGCTCCCGATCCCCGTCGGGGCCAGGACCGTCGAGGCCCGGATCCACAAGAGCCGGCTCCCAGGCTCGAACGCCACCGTTTACCTGATCGATCAGCCGGCCTATTTCGATCGCGCGGGCCTCTATGGCGCGGGGGGGCTCGATTATGACGATAATTGCGAGCGATTCGTCTTCTTCAGTCGCGCGGTCCTGGCGGCCATCGCACCACTCGACCTCCGCCCCGACGTCATTCACTGCAACGACTGGCAGACCGGCCTGATCCCTGTCTACCTCAAGACCCAGCCCCATCGCTTTGACGGACTCGCCTCCGCGGGGACACTCTTCACCATCCATAACCTCGCCTATATGGGACTGTTCCGGCACTGGGAAATGGCCCTGACGGGGCTCGAGTGGCGGCTCTTTAACTGGCACGAGCTCGAATTCCACGGCATGCTCTGCTTCATGAAGGCCGGCCTGGTCTTTACCGACATGATCGGCACCGTCAGCCCCACCTACGCCCGCGAGATCCAGACACCCCGGCTTGGATCGGGACTCCACGACCTGCTCGCGCTCAGATCCCAGGACCTCCACGGAATCGTGAACGGCATCGATCCGGAGGCTTGGCACCCCTCCCACGAACCGATGATCGCCGCCCGCTACGACGTCGAAACCGTCGCCGCCGGAAAGGCCGCCTGCAAAGCCTGGCTCCAACACCGCGTGGGCTTCCCGGTCCGAGGCGACGTCCCGCTCCTGGCCCAGATCGGCCGACTCGACCCCCAGAAAGGCTGGGATCTCCTGGCGGCCATCGCCGACCGCCTGCTCGAGCAGGACGTCCAGCTCGTCGTCCTCGGCGAGGGGCAGCCCAAATATCACGAGCTGCTCCAGGACCTGGTCCGACGCCATCCCGATCGCGTCTGGGCTTATTTAGGCTTTTCAGACGACCTGGCCCATCAAATCGAGGCCGGCGCGGATTTGTTTTTGATGCCCAGTCTGTTTGAGCCCTGCGGCCTGAACCAGCTCTATAGCCTGGCCCATGGGACAGCGCCCGTGGTTCGCGCGACCGGTGGTCTGGCCGACACCGTGGTCGACGCCAATCCGGAGACGCTCGCGGCGGGGACGGCGACCGGTTTTCACTTTCAGGATCCCACGCCTGGCGCGCTCTGGTCGGCCGTGGAGCGGGGATTGGCGCTCTACCGTGATCGCGAGGGATGGATGCGGCTTGTGCGGGCGGGCATGCGCGGCGACTGGTCCTGGGATCGGGGGGCGGGGCAGTACGAGCGGATCTATCAGGACATCCAGCGAAAGCTGATGGCTCGGGACTCATCCTAGAGCCCTAGAACCCACCCACGTGTCGTGACGACGATGCCCCGCGTGGGTTTCGGCTTAAGTGTGCCGATCCGCGATCCGAGATTTACTCAAGAGGCGAACTATTCTTCCTAGGAGAAGCCTCGGCTGGAGTCCGGATCGCGCTGTCATCCCGCCTGGCTCAACCGAGTGGAGCGGGCTTGATTTCTGGAAGGTTCCCTGGACCCGCCGAATTCTGATATTACTCCCACAGATCCCTCGGCCCAAGGATTCGTGATGCAAACGGTCTCGCTGGCCCTGTTTTGGCATCAACATCAGCCGTATTACCCTGACGACGTCGCCGGCACGAATCCCATGCCCTGGGTCCGCCTGCACGCCACCAAGGACTATCTCGGGATGGCCCTCCATCTTGCCGAGGTGCCCGAATTTCACTGCACTATCAATCTGGTGCCGAGCCTTCTTGAGCAGCTCGAGGCCTATGGCCGGGGCGCGTCGGACACCCATCTCGACCTCTCGCGGCGGCCGGCCGACGGGCTTGACGAGATCGCCTCGCTCGAGCTGCTCGACTCATTTTTCATGGCCTTCGCCGAGACCATGATCAAGCCCCATGAGCGCTATTTCGAGCTGTACCAACTGCGATCGTCGTGGTCGGACCCGGCTCGCGCGGCCCTCAATCGCTTCCGTACGCGAGACATTCGCGACCTTCAGGTGTGGTCCAACCTGGCCTGGATCCATCCTCTGGTGTTCGAAAAGGACCCCGAGCTCGCCGAATTCAAGCGCAAGGGGCGGTTTTACACCGAGGAAGACAAGGCTTGGCTGCTTGAGCGGCAGATGGATCTGCTGGGGATGGTTGTCCCGTTGCATCGGGCGCTCGCGGAGGGGGGGCAGATCGAGCTCACGACGACACCCTATTATCACCCCATTTTGCCCCTTTTGCTCGACAAGACGAGCGCCCGCGAGGCGATGCCCGACGTGAATTTGCCGCGGTTTCGGGGCGGCCGTCCCGAGGATATCGAGTTTCACCTCAAGGCCGCGGTTGAGAGCCACGAAGCCCGTTTTGGCCGGCGTCCTCGGGGGATGTGGCCCTCGGAGGGATCGGTGTCGCAGGCGCTCGTGCCGTTCCTGGCGCGGCGGGGGATCGAGTGGATCGCCACCGATGAGGAGATCCTGGGCTGTTCGACCGGGGGGATGATCGGGCGCGATGGTCGCGGCCACGTGCGCAGGCCCGAATTGCTCTATCGCCCCTGGAAGGTCTCCGAGTCGGGTCATGAGCTGGCGATGGTCTTTCGCGATCATTCGATGTCGGATCAGATTGGCTTTCACTATCAGCGCAGCCCTGGATACGCGGCCGCCGACGATTTCCTGGGGAAATTGCACCGGATCGGCGACGCCTGCCGGGATCATCCGGCGACGCTCGTCACCGTGGCCCTCGACGGCGAGAATTGCTGGGAATACTATCCCGACGGCGGGGTCGCGTTCCTTCGCTCGCTTTATCAAGGGGCCGCGCGTGATCCCCGGATCAATCCCACCAAGGTCGGGACGTTTCTCGACAACCATCCCCCGACGGACCGCCTGAGCCGGCTCTTCGCCGGGAGCTGGATCAACCACGATTTCGCCATCTGGATCGGCCATCCCGAGGACAACAAGGGCTGGGACGCCCTCGATCGCGCCCGGGAATTCCTCGAGGGCGAACAAGCCGCCGGCCGCCACGACGCCGCCACCCTGGAGCGGGCCTGGCGAGAGATCCACATCGCCCAGGGCTCGGACTGGTTCTGGTGGTATGGGGACGACCACTCGAGCGCTCTGGACGCGCTTTTCGACGACCTGTTTCGCAAGCATTTACGCAATGTCTACACGCTGTTGTCGCACGACCCGCCGGGCGATCTCTACGTCCCCATCTCGGGCTCGGCCGCCTGGCGAGCGCCCCTCGCGCCGCCGAAAAGCTTTTGCAATGTCCGCGTCGACGGCCGGGCGAGCTACTTTGAGTGGGTCGACGCCTCCCGGCACGACTGCGTCGGCGAGCGCGGCGGGGCGATGGCGATGGCGTCCAAGGGGATGCTCGAGAGCGTCTGGTTTGGCTTTGACGCCGAGCGGTTGCTGATCCGCCTGGACGCACAGGGAGCCTCGGCGGCCGAGCGCCTGGGCGAGGCCGATCGCGTGCGAATCGGCTTCGTCGACCCCCCCGGGCGCGAAATCCTGGTCGTCGAGCCGGGCGCTCCCCGGCCCACGGCCTACCTCAACCAGGCGGGCAAGGCGATCGCCAATGGAGCGACCATCTCGGCCGCCACCGGTCAGATCCTCGAGCTCGCGCTGCCGTTTCGCCGCCTCGATCTCTCGCCCGGCGATCCCATCCGATTTTACGTGGAGGTCCTGCGCGACAACGCGAGCATCGATCGGGCCCCTCGGGAGGGGATTCTCGAGCTTCAGACCCCGTCGATTGATTTTGAACGCATCAACTGGCAAGTCTAACAAGAGGCGACTCCCATGCCGGAACTCAGGAAAGATCCGATTGTCGGTCGGTGGGTCGTGATCGCGAACGAACGGGCCAAGCGCCCCGGCGAGCGGAAGGTCGACACCAGCGGTCGCGCCGGCGACGAACTTTGTCCATTTTGCGAGGGGAACGAGGCCCACACTCCCCCCGAGGTTGCCGCGTTTCGCCCGCATGGCAGCCATCCCAATGGACCCGGCTGGCGGGTGCGAGTCGTCCCCAACCGCTTCCCCGCGCTCCGGGTCGAGGAGAATCTCGAGAAGCATGGCGACGGGATCTACGACGGCATGGCCGGAGTCGGCGCGCACGAAGTGATCATCGAGACCCCGGAGCACCATCGGACGATGGCGTCACTGCGACCGGAGAGCATTCGCGAGGTGCTCTGGATTTACCGGGACCGGCTCCTTGATCTCAAGAACGATCGGAGATTCGTTCATGGGATGCTGTTCAAGAACGTGGGCCAGGCCGCGGGCTCGACGATTGCCCACACCCATAGCCAGCTCGTGGTGACCCCGGTGGTCCCCCCCGCGGTCCAGGAGGAACTCAACGGCGGCCGGGCGTTTTTCGAGTATCGCGGTCGATGCGTTTACTGCGACATGATCCGCCAGGAGCTCGCCGACGAGCGACGGATCGTGCTCGACACCAGCGGATTCACGGCCTTTTGCCCCTACGCCAGCCGGTTCCCCTTCGAGATCTGGATCGTCCCCAAGCACCACTCGAGCCGCTTTGACCACATCGCCAAGGCCGGCGTGGACGATCTGGGCCACGTACTCCACGAAGTCCTCTCGAAACTCGAGCGAGGGCTCGACGGACCCGCCTACAACTATTACGTGCATACATCGCCGTTTGACCAGCACGAATCGCCGCATTACCATTGGCACCTTGAAGTGATCCCGCGGCTGAGCGCGGTCGGAGGTTTCGAATGGGGCTCGGGGTTGCACATCAACCCCGTCGCCCCCGAAAGCGCCGCCGCGTTCCTGCGGGAGGTCGACGTTCCGCCCGCGTCGGCCGTCGCCACGCCAGCCGAACGGACCCGCGAGCCGCGACGGGCGCTCGTCCGGGTCTAGTCAGCGGCTGAATCCCGACCACGCGAAGGCACTCGAGATCGCCCCTTTTGGGTTCCCAATGCCGCACGTTCGCCTGATCCTCGCGCTCCACAACCACCAACCGGTCGGGAACTTCGACGGCGTGTTCGAGGAAGCGTATCGCACCAGCTATCTCCCGTTCCTGGAGACGCTCGAGCTCTATCCCGAGATCCCGTTCGCGCTTCACACCTCCGGACCACTGGTCGAGTGGCTGATCGAGCATCGCCCGGAATACATCGCCCGGCTCCGCGCGCGCGCCCAGGCCGGCCAGGTTGAAATCGTGGGGGGGGGGTTTCAAGAGCCCATCCTCCCCATGATCCCAGCCCGCGACCGGGTCGCCCAGATTCGCGATTTTCGCCTCTTCCTCGAGGAAACGTTCGGGACCAAGGTCAAGGGCCTCTGGCTCGCCGAGCGGGTCTGGGAGCAATCGCTCGCCTCCTCGATCGTCGATGCCGGGGCGGTCTACACGATCCTGGACGACGCCCATTTCGAGCGCGCGGGGATCACCCGCGACCGGCTCACCAGCTATTGGCTCACCGAGGACGACGGCCGCCTGCTCCGCGTCTTCCCCGCGTCCGAGACCCTGCGCTACACCATGCCGTTCGAGCCCCCGCACGCGACCTATCTTTTCCTGAAATCCCTGGCCGAAAACCGCGAGGGGGCGACCGTCGTCTTCGCCGACGATGGCGAGAAATTCGGCTCGTGGCCCCAGACATTCGAGCATGTCTATACCAATGGCTGGCTGAGGCATTTTTGCGACATGCTCTCGGCCAATCGCGACTGGCTCGAGCCGACCCTCCCGAGTAAGGTGCTCGAGGAAACGCTCCCCGGGGGAAAGATTTACCTTCCCGACGGCTCCTATCGGGAGATGACCGAATGGGCGCTTGACGAGCCCTCCGCTCGGGTCTACCGAGCGGCATCCGAGCGGGTCGCCCGGCTCGACGACGCGGCGGCGATCAAGCGGTTTTTTCGTCCGGGGGGTTTTTGGCGCAATTTCAAGGCTCGATATCCCGAGTCGGACGAAATGTATGCCAGGATGCTCATGGTCTCTCGCCGGCTCGAGCAAGCCGAGGCAAGCGAGGACGCCGACCCGGATTATCTCGAGGTCGCCCGCCGCGAGCTGCATCGCGGCCAGTGCAATTGTCCGTACTGGCATGGCTCGTTCGGCGGGCTCTACCTGCCTCATCTGCGCGGGGCGGTCCATCGGGCCCTGATCTCGGCCGAAAGCGCGCTTGACGACGCCCTGGGCGGGCGATCGGCCGACGTCACCATCGATGTCGCCGACTTCAATCTTGATGGACGTCAGGAAGCCCGGCTTGAGAATCGTCGCTTGATCGCGCTTGTGCGTCCGGCCCTGGGGGGTCATCTCTATGGCCTGGACGACCGTCGCACGGCCACCAACCTGCTGGCGACCCTCGAGCGCAGGCCCGAAATCTATCACGACGCCATTCGCAAGGGGGCCGACCCCAGCGCGGCGAGCGCGGATCATAAGGTCGACGGCGTCCTCATGAAGGACTCGGGGCTCGATTCCTTGCTCGTCTACGACCGGAGCCCGCGCAAGGCGTTTGTCGATCATTTCCTGGACCCGGACGCCTCGCTCGACGACCTGGCACTCTGTCGGGACATCGAGCGCGGCGATTTCGCCCAAGGGGCTTATCTCTCGAAGGTCCGCCGCGATCCCCACCGCTGCTCGATCGTCATGGAACGATCCGGCCGGGCGCGGGGGCATTCGATCCGGATCAAGAAGACGATCACTCTCGAGGCCGAATCATCC
>JAKBAP010000187.1 GCA_021808995.1 Planctomycetota bacterium
GCCTGCCGAGCACCCGTTCCAGCCCAGCGCGAGCGATTTCGACGTCGGCGGCCGCGTTGGACCGGCGGACGCGCGTGTTAATGCTCGCGACCTGGGCGTCGATCAACTGGGTGATCGTCGCCTTGTCGTCGTTGTATCGATCCTCGATCTCCCGGAGGCTCTGCTCGGCCTGGGCGACGGCCCGACCCGAGACGCCAAGCCGCCCATTCGCGTCGTTGAGCGCCACGAACGCCCGGCGAACCTCGAGCTCCACGTCCATGATCAGGCGCTGTTGCTGGGCGGCCAGTTCTCGCTCCTGGGCGGTCGCACGGGCGACCTCGGCCTTGAGCCGGTGACCATCGAAAAGCGTGAGCGACGCGATCAGACCCAGGAATAAGCCGTCTCCACCACTGTTGCGGTTCAGGCTAAAGGTGCTGAAGTTGCCGATGAAGTCAACGGTCGGCCGCCGGGCCGCGCGGGCGGCCTCGATCTGATGCACCGCCGCCTGGACGTCGCTGTGGCCCGCGCCAATTTCCGGGCGGCGGGCCATCGCCTCCGCGACCGCCGCCTCCACGATATCGGCGTTCGCCGACCACGGGGGGGGCTCGTCACCAGGCTCGAGATCATGCGAAAACCGCCTCCCCGTGACGTTTTCCAGGATCAACCACGCCAGCTCCGTTTGATTGGTCGCGGTAATCAGTGCTTCCTGAGCCTCGGCCAAGCGCACGTCGACCGTCAGGACATCCGAGCGGACAGCGGTGCCATTATCGTATCGCGACCGCACGAACGAGACATGCCGCTTGACCTGCTCGACCGCCGCCGAGCGGCTCCTCACGATCTCACGTGCCTGAAGCAGTCGATAATAGGCCTCGGCCACGCGATAAATCATTTCATTACGCGCCGCGGCCAACGAAAAGGCGGCGGCCTTACGTTTTTCATCGGCGCTACGCGATTCGGCCGTCCTGCGTCCACCGGTGTAGAGCTTGTACTGAAGCGTCAAGAGCGTGCTGATATTGCCGACGAAGCCTGGATTATTGAAGTTTTGCGAAAGGCTCAGCCGTCTCTGATTCACTTCCAGGAAAAACGCCAGACCGGCGATGTTCGTGTCGACGACCGCCTCGGTCAGGGTGAGCTTGGGGTAAAAATCGGCGCGAGCCTTGGTCAGGCTCGCGTCGGCGATCAGGATTCGTTGAGACGCCGATCGAAGATCAGGGTTGGCCTCGAGCGCCGACTGAATCACCCCGGCGAGCGTAATCCCATTACCAGAGGCGGCCGCGGACCCCGGTTTCGCCGTCGAAGGCGTGCTCACGGGCAACGCCGTCGGCATCCCCGGCTGATCCGCCGGAACCGCGCTTACCCCCCCCAATCCCGAGGGTCCACGCTCCGTCGATTGCACAGGGGCGGACCGCGCTCGAGCGGGCTCATCACCGGCTCGAGCCGAGGAAACGCATGCCGCCAGGGCGATCAGCCAACCTCGACCCAGGAAACTCCTTCTCATCGACCGGCCCTCGCCTTCCTTGGATCGCGGGACTCGCGGATTAATCCGGGATTTTCGATTCCATCGACCGATCCCAGGAGATCGCACAATCGGTTCCACGCGAAAAGTCGCCGACGCGATGGCTTAAACCTCATTATTCGGAATAATGGTCAAGGTCGCGCCAACCCTCACCTTTTCAGTACTTGATGACTTGATAGCCCTGGGAAACCAGCTCGGCCAGCGTCACGATCGAATTGGGCACGACCTCGTCCACGCCGGGATCGAGCTTATCCTTGGGAATGTCGAACCGCTTGATCGCCTCTCCGCAAACGATGATCCGCGCGCCGGCTTCCTTGGCTTCCTTGATCGCGGCCGATACTTGCGGCGGCTTGGCCGTGATGTCCTTCGCGAACGCCTGAACGCCTCGCCCATAAACGAGCAACACCGAGTCATCCAGATAACCCGACTTCCTGGCCATCCCCGCGTGCCGGATCGCCATGCTCACCGTCTGGAGATCCTCGAGCCCCGTCGTGAGCGCGAACACCATCTTGCCGTGCCCCTTGGTTCCCAGCTCACGCGATGCCCTCACCCCCGACTTGGGGTCGTTCGCGGCCCCAGACATCGTGAAGACACTCACCAAGGCCACGATCACCCCAGCCACGATCCATCCGGCACGACGATTCATGAACATCGAGATCCCTCCGCCATTGAACCACGGGAAACCCACGGGTACCGACCTCGATCGACCCCCGTTACAACCCTACTATATGCATAATTAGTTGATTAGTCAACAAGATTCTCTTACGATTCCTGGTTCGCATTCGCCGTGGAGCCCGAAGTAGACAAGACTTGATTGACCTTTCAGAATAGGGACAGAAGATCTCGCGGAGTTTGTCCGCGGAGGTGGAAACGACACGACGAGATCCTCGGAACGAGACCGTGGAAAAGGGGTGAGATGTCCGTCGACGCCGCGATTACCCAGCCACTTGAAACCTACAAGATCGTCGTCACGCTTGGTGTCATGGGGGCGTTACTGTACGGATTGGTGAAGGATAAATCGGCCGACGTACTCTTTCTGGGCGCGGTGGTCTTGCTCGCTGGCTTTGGGGTAATTTCCGCGGAGGAGGCGTTCGCTGGCTTCGCCAATTCCGGGATGCTGGCCGTGGGCGCGCTCTTCGTCGTCGCCGCCAGTTTGAGCGAGACGGGGGTCATGGATTATCTGGGGGACCGGCTTCTCGGACGGATCGAAACCGAGGGGAAAGCACTTGTCTTGATGGCCGTGGTGTTGATCCCATCAGCGCTTGTGCTCAATAACACTCCCAAGGTCGCCTTGTTGGTGCCGATCATCATCGCATGGTGTCGAAAGCGGCGGATCTCGCCGTCGAGGCTGCTGATGCCTCTGTCATTCCTGTCGATCCTGGGGGGTGGTTGCGCGCTGATTGGCACCAGTACCAACCTGGTCATCCAGGGGCTCCTGGTCAAGTACCAGATGCGCCCGATGGGCTTCGTGGAAATCGGCTGGGTGGGCCTTCCCTGCGCCCTGGTTGGGACGGCTTACATGCTGACGGTGGGGCGACGGCTGATGCCCAACCGGCTCGATCTGATCGAGCAGCTCGAGCAAACGCGGCGCGAGTACCTGGTCGAGCTCCTGGTGCAGCCGAGCTGCCGGCTGGTGGGTAAGACGATCGCCGCGGCCGGGCTACGGCACTTGCCGGGTCTATTCTTGATCGAGATCGACCGTCACGGCGAGGTGATTGGCCCCGTGGGCCCGGACGAGACGATCCAGGCCGACGATCGCCTGGTCTTCACGGGGGTCGTGTCGACAATCGTGGATCTCGAGAAGATCCCGGGCCTGGTTCCGGCGGCCGACGCGCGGTATGACATCACACCGGCGGTCGCCGGCGGTCGCCAGCTTTGCGAGACGGTCATCAGCCCCAGCTCGCCCCTGGTCGATCAGCGCGTGCGAGACGCCGACTTCCGCGCTCTCTACGACGCCGCCATCGTGGCCATTCACCGCAATGGAGTCCGCCTGGGGACCAAGATCGGCGATGTCGAGCTCCGGGCGGGCGATACCTTGCTCCTGCAGACCGGCCCTAATTTCAGCCGTGCGTATCGCAATAACCCTGATTTTTACCTGGTGAGCGATGTCGAGGACTCACATCCGGTCCGCCATGATCGCGCCTGGCGGGCGGCGGCGATTTTCATCGCCCTGATCCTGGCGTTCTTGAGCGGCAAGGTCGACATCGCCCTGGCTTCGATGATCGCCGCCGGTGCGATGGTCGCCGCGGGCTGTCTCTCAGGCGCGAGCGCTCGGAAGGCACTCGATCTCTCGGTCTTGATCGCGATCGCCGCGTCGTTCGGGGTCGGAAAGGCTCTCGAGGAATCGGGCGTCGCCAGGATTTCGGCCGCGCTCCTGGTCGACGCGACTCGCTCTCTAGGACCCCTGGCCACCCTGGCGGCCGTCTACCTGGCGGTCATGATCCTCAACGAGCTGATCAGCAATAACGCCGCGGCCGCGCTCTCGTTTCCCTTTTGTGTCGAGGCGGCACGTATCCTCCACGTCAGCCCTCGCCCCTTCATCATGGCCGCGGCCCTGGCCGCGTCATTCGCGTTCGCGTCTCCCATTGGCTATCAAACCCACATGATGGTCTTCGGGCCGGGGGGATATCGCTTCACCGATTTCATGCGCGTCGGCATTCCGCTCAATATCCTCATGTGGCTCACGGCCGTCATCCTCATCCCCTGGGTCTGGCCGTTCATCGCGCTTTGAACACCGAATCACGAGCCCCCGATTGCTCGCCCCTTGCGGCGTGATCACAGGGAGATGATGATCTTCAGGACCACGACGCCTCGCGCGGCGACCCGAAATCCAAGGAGAGCAAGCCATGACTCGGTCAAACGCGAAATTCATCATGATGGGAGTCGTCGTCCTCATGTCGACAAATCCATTCGCCAGCCACGGGCTCGCCCAGGATTCAACCCATCCCCCCTCGATTCCCGCGGTCCATGAGCGTATGCAAGAATTCGTCGACGCGAACGAAATCGCGGGGGCGGTCACGCTGGTCGCGGATCCCGCCGGAATCACTCATCTCGACGCCGTGGGCTTCGCCGATCGCGATGACAAAACCCCGATGCGCCCCGAGACCATCGTCTGGATCGCCTCCATGACCAAGCCCATCACCGCGACCGCCGTCATGATGCTCGTCGAGGAAGGCAAGCTCGCTCCCGACGATTTGGTCGAGAAATACATCCCCGAATTCGCCAAGATCAAAAACTCGAAAGGCCAGCCCGCCAGGATCACGATTCGCCATCTGCTCACTCATACCTCCGGCATGGGCGAGCCGACCAGCGAGGAATCCAGGCGCTGCAAGACCCTGGCCGAGCTCACCCCGATCCTTGCCTCCAAGCGGCTGCTCTTCGATCCTGGCACGAAATGGTCATATTGCCAATCCTCGATCAATACGGCCGGGCGATTGGTCGAAATCGCCTCGGGCCTGACGCTCGACCAATTCCTCGAGCAGCGGTTGTTTCAACCGCTGGGAATGAACGACACGACCTTTTACATTCCCGAGGAGAAAATGCCCCGGCTCGCGACCTCGTACGAGCGAACCAAGACGGGATCGCTCAAGAAGGCTGGTAACATGATCCTTCAGGGCAAGCCGCCGACGGCTCGCGACCGATACCCCGCGGCGAACGGTGGCTTGTTCTCGACGGCGCTTGATTACGCGCGATTTTGCCGGATGATCTTGAACGGCGGCGAGCTCGACGGCAAGCGCTACCTCAAGCCCGACTCCATCGCCTACATGACGACTCTCAAGACGGGCGATCTCAAGACGGGCTTTACCGAGGGCTGCGGCTGGGGCCTAGGCTGGTGCGTGACGCGCGAGCCCCAGGGGGTCACCGCCATGCTCTCGCCCGGTACATTCGGCCACGGAGGGGCCTACGGCACCCAGGCCTGGATCGATCCCGTCAAGAAGCGTGCGTATCTTTTAATCGTCCAACGTTCCAACTTCCCCAACTCCGACGCCTCCGAGGTGCGAAAGGGATTTCAAGAGGCGGCGGCCAGGTGAGGCCAGGCGCTGGCGGGGGCGGATCGGGATGATCCCAACGTGCTCTTGGCCGTGAGCTCGCTTCGGTGCCGCGGACGACTCGTCCAACCCTGGCCACGGCCCAGGGATCTGAACAGTCGGGGCGCACGTTTCCGGCCAAGACTCCTCTCCGGTTCCAAAAACCACGGAAGATCCCTCCCCGCGATGTTGAATTGCCGCAACATTTCGCCTCGCGACTCCAAGAAACGTGCATGAGCCGGCGAAGCCAGGTATCCTGGTCTTGATCCATGAGACTCGGGCGGGCGCGATCGACGTTCAGTACGACCGGTTTTCGTTGTGAGCCAGACCGTCCAAAAACGACTCAAGACGATTTGAGGGAGTCGCCCCTCGGACAAACCAACAACCTTCGCCTGGATCGACGGTCAAGAACCCTGGAGTTCCCAGGTCAATGGAACAACCCGCCGACGAGCGGCATCTGGTTGTTGACCTGCGCTGTCGATAGGAACTCAAGCGGTTTGGGGCGCTTGAGGGCCGGTTTCACGAGCAATGATCGAGATCCGATCGCCACGTCGCGATCCAAGGGAATCACGACCATGTCCCATCCCGGTGACGATGACCTCGTCCGCGATTGGCTCCTGAAATGGGACGAGATCCGCCGCCGAGGAGAG
Source organism: Planctomycetota bacterium (assembly GCA_021808995.1). Taxonomy (GTDB): domain Bacteria; phylum Planctomycetota; class Planctomycetia; order Isosphaerales; family Isosphaeraceae; genus JAKBAP01. The sequence goes on from JAKBAP010000187.1 coordinate 6,174, forward strand.
CCGGTCTCGATCACCCGGCTCTGCGCCGACCGACCGGAACTGGCCGAGGAGCTTGAACATCGGATCCAGACCCTTTTGGCGGTCGAGGAATTGGTCAAATCAAGGACGACGCAGGTCAAGGAAGACTCCCAACCCCTGCTCGACGCGGCGGCTCGTCACTCATTCCCCTCCAAGCTCACGGCGACCGCCGTCTATCGACCCCGGAAACGACACGCTGGCGGCGGACAGGGCGAGATCCTGGTCGCCGAACAAGCCGATCTGGGTCGAACCATTGCCCTCAAGCGGATGTTGCCCCATCTTCAATCCGACCAGGCCCGTCGTCGCTTCCTTCGCGAGGCCGCCATCACCGCGCGGCTTCAACATCCTGGCATCGTTCCCATCTATATCCTTGGTCATGACGAGTCCGGGCCATTCTATATCATGCCCTTCATCCGGGGTCATACCCTGCGCCAGGCCATTGATGAGTTTCACAAGACCCGGGCGACTCAGGCCAGGAAGCGAAAGCATCGGCATGATTTAGGTTTTCGCGGGCTCTTGCGAAAGTTCATCGCCGCCTGCGACACCATCCATTACGCCCACGATCAAGGAGTGGTTCATCGCGACCTGAAGCCGAGCAACATCATGATCGGTGCCTACGGCGAAACACTCGTCGTGGACTGGGGGCTGGCACGCGAGTTTCGGGCGAAGGAAGAGGATTCCACGCGCGAAACCATCTCATCGGTTTCCAGCCCGTCGACCGATCCTCTCACCAAGGCCGGCGCCGTGATCGGCACGCTGGCCTACATGAGCCCTGAGCAGGCCCGTGGAGAAACCACCGGGCCGGCGGGTGATATCTACTGCCTGGGCCTCATTCTTTACCTGATCCTCACCGGGAAACCGGCTTTCGACTGCACACGGCATGACGAGCAAGAGCTGATCAGGTTGGTGGCCGACGGCCTGTTCGCCCGGCCAAGCGAGATCGATCCTGGTCTCGCCTCCGGTCTCGAGGCCATCTGCCTGAAGGCCCTCGAGTTCGTGCCCGAGGCACGCTATCCTACCCCGAGGGCACTCGTGGATGACCTGGAACGATGGCTTGCCGGCGAACCGATTGGCATCCGGAAACCAACTCCATGGCGCCTTGTCCGTCGCCTCGCCAGGCGACACCCCGTCGCCCTGACGACCTTCGCCCTGGGATTCTTGTTCCTCGCGGCGGCGACCCTCGGCGGCTACTGGATCTCAAACCGATTGGAACTCGATCGGAAGATCGCCCAACAGCTCCAGGTCGACCTTCATGATCGGACCCTGACCGCCCGGCGGGCCCAATATGTCGCCGACTTGCGCCAGATTCCGGTCTTGCTCGACGCCTATCGAACGCGAAACGCCCACGAGCTACTCGTTCGCCATCGGCCCGGACCAGGCGAGCAGGATCTCCGCGAATTCACCTGGTATCACCTCTGGAACCGCTGCCACACAGCCCGGTCCACGCTCGAGGGTCACGAGGGCGACGTTTATTACGTGGAGTTTTCGCCGCGGGGAGACCTGATCGTCAGCGCGGGCAAGGACGGGATGGTCCGCCTCTGGTCCGCCTCGCGTGGGCGCTTGATCCGCGCGATCAAGGCCTCGCCCACCGAGGTCAACGTCGCGGCGTTTTCCCCCGATGGAACCACCCTCGCCACCGTCGATGACGATGGGAAGCTCAAGCTCTGGGACCTCGCGACCGGCGAATGCCAACTGGAACAGTTCGCTCACGAGGGAGACGCCGTCATCGCCCGGTTCACGCCCGACGGACGTCGGCTGGTCACCGGGGGTCGGAAAGACGGATTGATCAAGATCTGGGATCGCGCGACGGGGAAGATGTCGCGAGAATTTCGGGGCAGCGACTCGGACCTCGAAAACGCCGTTTTCTCGCCGGACGGAGCGACCCTGGCCTGTGTCGGGCTCGGGTCGATCACGCTGAGGCGGTTCGAGGACGCCAGTCTCATCGCCATGTTGCCGACCGGCGGCGCGGTTCAGGGCGTCGCGTTCTCACATGACGGCACCAAGCTCGCGACCGCCAACGAGCACGACTGGTTGGTCGAGCTCTGGGACGTGGCCCGCGGTCGGCGGCTGCGTGCGTTTCAGGGGCATGAGGACAGCGTTTTTCCGTGATGTTCTCGTCCGACGATCGGACGCTCTTCTCGGCGGGCGACGATCTGACAATTCGCCGCTGGGACGTCGAGACCGGAACCGAGTCGGGCGTCTTCCTGGGGCACACCGCGCGGATCTGGAACCTCGGGCTCTCGCCCGACGGTCGGACGCTGGCGTCCGCGAGCCAGGACGGGGCCGTCATGCTCTGGGACGCCGTGCCACGAAGCGAGCCCGCCTTGCTCCCGATCGCCCGGCTGGCCTCGTTTGCCTTCGCGCCCGACGGCCAATCGATGACGGCGTTCGAGCCCGGAAATCCCTCGTCTCTCACCCGCTGGGACGTCCGGTCGGGTTCGATGTTGGAGCGAAAACCGCTCGAATTGAGTGAAACCGGTGCGTCGTGGGTTGTTTCCCGCGATGCTCGACTCTTGGCGGTCGCGGATAAGGACGGATCGATCGAGGTTTGGGATCTGACGACCGGCCAAGCCCGGGGATCGCTCGACCTCGAGCCGTCGCGTGAGCCGGCTGCTTTCGAATTCTCGCCCGATTCTCGTTTTTTAGAGGTTGTTTCGATGTCCAGGAAGGGAGTCTGGGATCTCAAGAGCGGTCGCTTCATTCAAATTCCGAGGAGCGAATGGAATCCGGACGGTTTCGCGGCCTCCGGTGAGTTGATCTGCGATTTTTCTCGCGACATGCTCGGAGCCTGGGACCCGGTCACGGGGCGAACCCGGATTGGACCCTTGAAAGCCCGTGGGGTCTTCGCGCGGGTGGTGATCTCGCTGGATGGTCGTCATGTGATCACAAGCGAATCGAGTGGCCGGTCGATTGGGATCTGGTCGGCGGAGGGGCTCGAACTTGAGCGGAGGATTGTGGGGCTTCAGGGCGGGGTGGGGCCGATGGCGTTGTCGCCGGATGGGAAGACGCTCGCCACGGTGGGGGTATACGACACGGTCAAGCTCTGGGACGTCGCGGCGTGCGAGGAGCTGGTCAGTTTCCGTGGGTTTCAGGGACCGATCTCGATGATGGCCTTTTCGCCTGACGGCAAGGCCCTCGCCACCCGGAGCGCCGGCAGGGCCGGGAAGCCGAGTGAGTTCAAGCTCTGGCGCGCGGTCGAGAATCTCGCGAAGGGCGATGCGATTCAGGGCGCGGAGACGACGGGGTTGCCCTGAACCGATCTTTTCTCATCCCGACGAGAGTGCTAGAATCCCGTCCGTCGTCGAGGGATCGACCACCTGGCCTGGTTCGCACGGAAGTGAAAGGCTCACAATGCATTACTTCGTTTCGGCGGGCGAGCCAAGCGGCGATCTGCACGCGGCTAACCTGATTCGCTCGCTTCGCGTCGTCGATCCCGAGGCACGATTCACGGGGTTCGGCGGTGATCGTATGACCGAGGCGGGCGCGACCTTGATCTACCCCCTCGTGAACCTCGCCGTCATGTGGTTCCTCGGCGTCTTCGCGAACCTGGTCACGTTTTTCCGTCTGCTCTTCATGGCCGACCGCCATTTCCGCGATCAGCGCCCCGACGCCGTGATCCTGATTGATTATCCCGGCCTGCATTGGTGGATCGCGCGCAGGGCCAAGGCTCGAGGCGTGCCCGTGTTTTACTTCGTCCCACCCCAGATCTGGGCCTGGGGGGGGTGGCGGGTCAAGAAGGTCCG
>JAKBAP010000188.1 GCA_021808995.1 Planctomycetota bacterium
CCGCTTCGGACGAGTATCTCGGGGAATTGACTTCGCCGACCTGCGTTCGGCCGGTGATGAGAGCCGGCATTGCCGGAGACCGGTGATTGATCAGACGATGGGCTGTCTTTCCTTTTGACTGAGAAAGCGGCGGGCGATCTCGATCCGCCACTGGTCCTGAGTGTCCTTAAGGATGGCCAGTGCCTGCCGTCCGCGCTCAAGGGCCGATGTGGCGTCTCCCCTGGGGCAAGAGCCCCCGCCAGAGGGATGTTTTAGGTAAATCGAAGCCCGTTTTCCACCGTCACGCCTGTCACACATCGGTGGGATCGACACCCAGTTCCTTGAGCCTGGAGGCGAGCGCCCGCGAGCGCTCGGCCTCGGCTTGTTCATTGCCCAGGAGCAACATCCTTCCCCGCGGACTGTACCAACGTATCCAGGGGGCGTCCTCGTTCATGAATCGGCCGCGCCACACGCCTAGCTCCAGGGTGAGCGACGTAATCGGATAACGGCCGCGGGAATTGGGGGTGAGCCTGCGATAGACGCCGTTCTCAAGGCGATGGACCTCGAGCTCGGCGGTCGGAACCACGAACAACACGTAATAGCGAGCCTGAACCGCCTGTTCGTAGATCCAGAATTTGCCCTCGAGTGGAGTTCGGTCACGCTCGAAGGACCCATCGTGCATGGTGAACTCCATCACGATCTCGGGGGCGACTTTTTCCTTCCAGAGCACATACGACCGCCGGATCCGCTCGTCGGACGACCGTGGGACGCCCGCGACGTACATCCAATCGGGAACAATAACCCCACGCTCAAGCGGCTCGGCGAGCCGCCAATAAATGCCCAGATCACCCCCAATCATGTACTGATCGTCAGGGCGGATTCGATTCATGCGGGGGAGGAGGACGTCCGTGAGCAGGATGGACTGGGGGAATTGAAGCCAATCATCCACGATTTCCCCATTGTCCTGTGGGAGCTCGAGATGCCCAGGGAGCGTTCAGTCGACATCGACGACCACCCAGTCTTTCTTGAGTTTGGCGATGGACATGGCGTAGGGTCGAGGCGGAAACCTTGCGTGAGCAAGGTCAGGTCGAGCTGACGGCCGCGGCCAGGGTCGGGGTCGAGAGATGCTCGCGGCTCGACCAAGATCCAGCCTCGCGCTCGACCCGGTGATAAAGCGTATCACGCTCGATCGGGATTCGCCCGGCCTCGGAAATCAAGCGGCGGATCTCGGTGACGGTGACCTCTTGAGGCGTTTCGGCGCCGGCCTCGTGGTAGATTTTTTCATGCACCACCGTGCCGTCGAGATCGTCCGCGCCAAACGAGAGGGCGACCTGCGCTGTCTTGAGCCCCAGCATCACCCAGTAGGCCTTGATGTGCTCGAAATTGTCGAGCATCAGGCGGCTGATCGCCATCACTTTGAGATCCATCACGCCCGAAGGTTTGGGGATTTCCGACATCTCCGAGTGATCCGGGTGAAACGCGAGCGGAATGAAAGTCTGGAAGCCCCCAGTCTCGTCCTGGAGCTCGCGCAGCCGCACGAGGTGGTCGATACGGTGCCTGGGCTCATCGATGTGGCCATAGAGCATGGTCGCGTTGGATCGCAGACCGAGCCGATGAGCGGCCCGATGCACGGCCAGCCAGCGCTCGGTCGAGGCCTTCGCCCCGCAGATCTTCTGGCGGACCTCGGGATGGAAGATCTCCGCGCCTCCGCCTGGCAGGCTCCCCAGGCCAGCCTCGATCAACTCAGCGAGGATTGTCTCGATCGGTTTCCTTGAGATTTTGGAAAACCACTCGATCTCAACGGCGGTGTAGGCCTTAATGTGGATCTCGGGTGCCACGGCCTTGATCCACTTCACGACGTCGACGTAATACTGAAACGGCAGCTTGTGGTGCAGCCCACCGACGATGTGGAGCTCGGTCGCCCCGCGCTCGTGAGCTTGCTTCGCCCGTTCCTCGATTTGCGGCTGGTCCATCACGTACGCCCGCTCCTCGCCCAGGTCGGCCCGGAAGGCGCAAAAATCGCAGGTGTAAACGCAAACGTTCGTGGGGTTGATATGGGTATTGACGTTGTAGAAGCCGAAATTGCCACTCAATCGCTCGCGAACCAGGTTGGCCATGGTTCCCAAGGCAAACAGATCTTGCGACGCCTCGAGCTCGAGCCCATCCTCGAAGCTCAGCCGCGCGCCCGCCTCGACCTTTTCGCGAATCGCCCCAAGTCGGTTGGCCGTCGTCATCTGTCTCTCGTCCTCTCAGGCATGTTTCAGGCGGCGTTCCCATGGGCCGCGACTCGAGTCGGCGCGGGAAACCCGGGCGTCGACATTGACATCCCTGATTTTAGTCGCGATTGAACGAAGCGGCAACCGATCCTGCCGGGGTGACCGTGGCGTCCGATCCGCTATAATCGAGATATCGCCATCATGATCGGAGCGTACCATCGACTTGCCCGTCAAGTTTCCGACCGAGACCGAGGTGATCCTTGAGGATGTCGCGCGATTCCGCGCGCTCAGCCCGAGCGAGCGGTTCGAGGTGCTGCGTGGCATGCTGAGGATGGGAGACCGCATTCGGCGGATGTCCCCTAAGACAGCTTGGGCACAGCAGTACGCCCTGGAGCAAGAGCTCCTCGCACAACAAAACATCAAGGAATTCTTCAAGCGCCATGGATACTGAGCAGAGGTTCTCGCCGGCGGACATGGACGTGGCAGTCGAGGCCCTCGCGGACGCCTTTGCCGCGAGATCCATTCGCCATGCCCTCATCGGCGGGCTGGCTGTCTGGTTGCGTAGCCGGCCTCGAATCACTCAAGACGTCGACTTCTTGCTGGACGTCCCCCAGATCGCATTGCCAGGCTTGCTCGATGATCTGATCGCACGCGGTTTTTCGCTCGATCCGGCGGTCGTCATCAAGCAATATGTCCAGGAGCACGTCACATCCTTCTCGCTCGGGCTCGTGCGGATCGACTGGCTGAAGCCCGTGCTTCCCCTTTACGCCCGAGCGATCGTCGACGCGACACTCATGGATTGGTCCGAGGGGCATTCGATCCGCGTGGCGACGGCCGAGGGGCTGATCCTCACCAAGATGGTCGCCTTTCGGACTCAAGACCAGTTCGACATCGACACCCTTTTGGCCGCCAATCGCGACACGATCGACGTCCATCTGATTCGAGAAGGGTGGTCCCCGTTCGCGTCGACCGAACAGGAACGCACAGCTTGGCTCGAGGCGGCCATCGCCCGATGGACGAAGGGAAGCGAATGAACCCGCAGCGGCGGAAAGGGCTCAAACAGCCAAATCCAGCAGCGTCACGCACAGGAGCCCGACCGAAATCCAGGCATTGACGTGGAAAAACGCCTGATTGACGCGCGAGAGGTCGTCGGGTCGCACGAGGGCGTGTTCATACAAGAGCAAGCCCGCGACGGCCGTGACGCCCAGAAAATAGGGTAGTCCGAGCGGATAGATCAGTCCCAGGGCGATGAGCGGAGCGATCATCGCGGCGTGGAGGGCGGCGGCGGCCCGGAGGGCGTGCTTGACGCCCAGGAGGCGAGGGATGCTCTTGAGCCCGGCCGATCGGTCGAAATCGGCGTCCTGACAGGCATAGATGATGTCGAAGCCGGCGACCCAGGCGGTGACGGCGATTCCCAGAAGCACCGGTGGCCAGGCGAGGCCGCCAGCGATCGCGATCCATGCGGCGATCGGCGCGAGGCCAAGCGACACCCCCAGCCAGACGTGGGCCAGGCTCGTGAACCGTTTGGAGTAAGAGTAAGCGAGCAGCCACAGTAAGACCGGGATCGACAAGGCGATCGGCAATCGATTGGGCAGGAAAATCAGGGTCGCCGCGATGAAACAGAGCGACGAGACGGCCGCGAACACCGACACCGCCGCGACCGAAAGCCGGCCGGCGGGAAGATGGCGGGACGCGGTCCGGGGGTTGAGCGCGTCGTGATGGCGGTCGGCGACGCGGTTGAACGCCATCGCCGCCGATCGCGCGGTCGCCATGCAAACCACGATGCCAACCCAGTCGCGCAATCGACCATGCCACCCCCCCTGGCTGTGCGCGGCCAGCGCGGCCCCCATGAGCGCGAACGGCAAGGCAAAGAGCGTGTGGCTGAAACGAATCAGCTCGAGAAAATCGCGAATTCGCGCGCCGATCATGAGTTGAACCCTCGCCCACGGCTAAGCTTGACCACGAACCAATCCCCAATCGCTGGGAAAAGCCAACAAAACGCCCCTACCGCCCGAAATGTCCAGACGAAGCGCTTGGTGTACGACACGCGCCGGCGCGGCCTTTCGATCAGGCCGACCACTCGCGCGGCCACGTCCTCCACGCGAGCGGTCATCCAGGGCTTGGCGTTGTCGAGGATCGAGTTGGGCTCGCTCCCTTCGGCGACGCGGCCAGCCAGGGCGGTCATGAATTCCGTGTGGATCGGCCCGGGCTCGACCAGGCAGACGGCGACCCCCGTCCCCGCCAGTTCCCTTCGCAAGGCGTCGTTCCAGTACGCGAGCCCGGCCTTGGTCGCCCCGTAGGCTCCGAGCGCTGAATTCGCCACGCACGTGATCGCCGAGCCGATGTTGATCACCGTCCCCCGACGCTCGATAAGTGACGGCAAGAGGAGTCTCGTCAACATGAGCGGCGCGGTGAAATTGACGGTAAGCTGATCCTGGAGCTGCTCGGGGACACCGTCGGCGAAGAGGGTCGGTAGACCGAGTCCGGCGTTATTGATGAGCACATCGATGCCCCCCGTCTCCTGGAGAGTTTGTCGAGCGAGCCGTGCCGGCGCATCGTGATCGGCAAGATCGGTGGGGATGGTCAGGACCCGGAGAGCCGGGTCGATGTGGCGTAGGGTCTGGGCGAGCGATTCCAGGCGATCGAGGCGTCGGGCGGTGAGCACGATCGTGCGCGCGAGCCCTCGTTTCACCATGGCCGTCGCGATCTGCGAGCCCAGGCCGGCCGAAGCGCCCGTCACCACGACGACTCGGCTACTCGATCGGTTACTCGCGGTCATCGATGCCTTCTCCGCCGGTGGATTCGCCTGGCGGTTCACCCCAGCGCGAGGCCAGATCGTTCTCGACCCCCAGATGATCGCAGATTCTGGCGACCACGAAATCGACCAGGTCCGATAATCCCCTGGGCTTGTGATACCAGCCTGGCATGGCGGGCAGCACGAGAGCGCCGGCCTGGGCCACGCGAACCATGTTTTCGAGGTGAATCACCGACAGTGGCGTCTCGCGAGGGACGAGGATCAGGGTTCTCCGTTCCTTCAGATGGACGCCGGCCGCGCGGGTGATGAGGTTGGTGGAGATCCCCCCCGCGATCACGCCCAGCGTGCTCATGCTGCACGGGACGATGACCATTCCGGCGGTGCGAAACGACCCGCTGGCGATGCCGGCCGCGAGATCGCGGTGGTGATGATAAATGAGCTGGCCTGGCCCAAGTTTGCCCAGGACGGAGGGATCGAATCGATCGAGGTCGACCGTGATCCCAAGCTCTTCATGCAAGACCTGAGCGCCGCTCTGGCTGATCGAAAGATGAACCCCGCGACCAGCCCGTGTCAGGATCTCGATCAGACGAACCGCGTAGGGAGCGCCACTGGCACCCGTGAGGCCGACCACCAGATCGCCCCGCCCTGGGGAAGGCTCGCTCATGGCTTTCGCGCCTGGGCACCCGGCTTGCGGCCGACGTAGAGAGTCGCGATCCCCGCGGTCAGAGGTTGCTGATGAAGCTCGATCAGGCCACGCGAGCCAAGCAAATCGAGCATCTCCTGACCGTCGGGAAACTGGAGCACGCTCCGGGGCAGGTAGTCATAGGCCGAGTCGGCGTTGGGAGCGAGCGCCTGGCCGATCCTGGGGAGGACGTGGCGAAAAAACGCGAGGTAGATTCGGCCCAGGATCCGCCCTCTGGGTCGGGAGAATTCCAGGATCGCCACCGTGCCGCCGGGCTGGGCCGCGCGGATCAGTTCATCGATGCCACGGACCGTGTCTTGCACGTTGCGAAGACCGAATGCCACGCAAACCACGGCGAAGGCGTCGCTGGGCACGGGGAGCCGCTCGGCGTCCCCCTCGATCAGGACCACCCGATCGGAGGCCCTGCCGGCCTCGATTTTCGCCCGTCCATGGACCAGCATTTCACGGCAAAAATCCGCCCCCACGATGGGCGATCTTCCTTGTCCCGCCCGGTCGTATTCCAGGGCCAGGTCGGCCGTTCCAGTGCAGCAATCCAGGATCGGCTCGCCCGGCACGGGGGGAACCGCTCGAGTCGTGTACCGCCGCCACGATCGGTCGATGTTGAGCGAAAGCAGATGATTCAGCAGGTCGTAGCGCCGGGCGATCGACGAGAACATGCGTCTGACCCGCAGGCGCGATTTGTCGACGCCACCTGTCGAGGGCTTGCCTGACGCCAGGCGTGATTCGGTCGGATCGTCGATTTCGGTCTCGGTCGTCATGGAGTCGGGGCCGTTAGGACTAGGGACAAAGCGAGGTCGGCGTTGACGACCCACCGCGTATCGGGAATATTGTGGGCTGTCAGCGGGTCGATCGACAAGGAGCAGCCATCGGTTCCGCGACTCCGCGGCCCTTCTAGGTCCCGTTGCGACGCCCTTTCCTTGCAAGGATGCATCATGACGCCGAGGCGTGCTCTCGTCCTCCTGATCGTCGGCTCCGCGGTCGCGCACGCCGTCAGCGCGAGGTTTCTGGGTCTGGGCAACGACGAAGCCTACCATTATCTTTACGCGACCCACCCCGCGCTGAGCTATTACGACCATCCCCCGTTCATGGCCTGGGTCGAGCGAGCGGGGCTAGCCCTGACCGGGCTGACCGAGACCACGTGGGCGCCACGACTGGGATTCATCGGGCTGTTCGCCGGGTCGACGATTCTGCTTTATCGGCTCACCGAGCGGGCTTATGGCTCGCGGGCGGCGTTCCTGGCGGCGCTCGGGCTCAACCTGACCGGCTATTATGGCCTGGCGGCGGCGACGTTTGTCCTTCCCGACGGTCCGCTGCTCTTTTTCTGGCTGCTCACCGTCGACCGGCTGACCGTCGCTCTGGAAAACCCCGATTCACGACGACTTGGTCCCTGGATCGCCGTTGGGCTCGCCTGGGGATGCGCTCTCCTGAGCAAATATCACGCGATCTTTCTTCCGATGGGCGTGGGATTGTATCTGTTGCTCGATCGCGGTCAGTGGCGATGGTTTTTCCGTGCTGGCCCCTCCCTCGCGGTCGGCGTCGGCATCCTGGTGTTTAGTCCAGTCGTGTTCTGGAACGCGACCCACGGATGGGCGTCGTTCTTGTTTCAAGGGGGCCGCGCTGTCGGCGGCGTTTCGCCTCGGCCGGACCTCCTGGCAATCGCGATCGCGGCCCAGGCGGGTTATCTCTTTCCGTGGATCTGGGCACCACTGGTGCTCTTCTTATTTCGGGGACTAGGGCGATGGCCCACGGCGGCCTCGTTCGAACGGCTCTGGCTTTGCCTGGCGGTCGTCCCCTGGACCGCCTTTTTGTTGGTGGCCGCGTTTCGCCCGGTGCTGCCGCACTGGGGGCTGATCGGGCTCGTGACCTTGTTTCCGTTCCTGGGTCGATTCTGGGAGCAACGATTCCTCGCGAGGCCCGAGCGAACCACGCGATTACTGGCCGCTTCCGGGGCGGTTTCACTGCTCCTCCTGGGCTTGGCCGTCGGCGAATACCGCCTGGGCTGGCTCCAGCGCGGGCCAGATCATTGGGGGCCGCTGGACGAACGAACCGATCCGACGCTCGACTTGTACGGCTGGGATCAGGTAGCCCTGCGCATCAGGAACCTGGGATTGCTCGATCAACCCGAGTCCTTTGTCTTCACGCGCTACTGGTATCAGAGCGCCCAGGTGGCCAGGGCGCTGGGGGGTCGGAGTCCTGTGCTTTGTTACAACCCCGACGACCCCCGCGGGTTTGCCTTCTGGAGCAACCCCAACGACTGGATCGGCAAGGACGGCATCCTGGTCACCGTGGGTGAGCCCGACGGCCAGGCGCGGCACTATGGCCGATTCTTCGCCAGCGTCGAGCGGGTGGCCGATTTCTGGGTCGAGCGCGAGGGCAAACCGGTGCGCAGAATCGGGCTTTATCGCTGCTCCCATCAACGCATCGCGTATCCTTTTGTCCGCGACCTCTCGACGAGGCTCGCGGCTCGGCCCGGCGATCCCGCGGTTCGCTGAGTTTTCCGGTCGATTGAAACGTGCCGCGGGGGGGACTACAATGTCTGGCTAGGAATTCCTTCGCCTACCCACCGAACATGGGAGACCTGACCATGAATGACGCTGTCTTCACTCGTCGTCTCTTTCTCGAAGGGGCCCTGGCGGGAGGTGCTCTCATGACGGTTGGAACCGCGAGGGTGACCGCGGCGGAGCCGACCGGCCAGCCCAAGGCCGGTCGCATCGGCGACTTCAAGATTTCACTCGCCGAGTGGTCGCTCCACAGGGCACTCTTCGCCCAAAAGATCACCAACCTTGATTTTCCCAAGATCGCGCGCGACGAATACGGGATCGAGGCGGTCGAATTCGTGAATCAGTTTTTCAAGGACAAGGCTCACGATTCCACTTATTTGAAGGAACTGAAATCGCGAGCGAAGGACCTCGGCGTCACGTGCGTCTTGATCATGATCGATGGCGAGGGCGACCTGAGCGCGCTCGAGACCGCGGAACGCGGCAAGGCCGTCGAGAATCACAAGAAATGGGTTGACGCGGCAGCCGCCCTTGGCTGCCACGCGATTCGGGTGAACACGGGAAACCACTATAGCCCGACCGATCTTGACGCGATCAGCCAGTCGTGCGGCGCGTTGACGGATTATGGCGCGACCAACGGCATCGAGGTGATCTGTGAGAATCACGGCGGACCCTCGAGCAATCCCGACGCGATGGTGGCGCTCATGAAGGCCGTCAACAAGCCGACTTTCGGCACGCTTCCCGACTTTGGCAATTTCGCCAACGACGGCAAGGGCCAGTACGCCATCGACATCTACAACGCCATCGCCCGCATGATGCCCTATGCCAAGGGGGTCTCGGCGAAGAGCTACGACTTTGACGCGGACGGCAAGGAAACCAAGCTCGATTTCGCCAGGATCCTCAAGATCGTCACGGACGCCGGATACAAGGGCTTCGTGGGCATCGAGTACGAAGGAAGTCGCCTGACCGAGCCCGAGGGCATCCGGGCGACCAAGAAACTGCTCGACTCCCTCAAGGGGGGGGTCTACGAGCCCAAGGCATAACCCTTCGCTCACGCGATCTGATATTCCTTGAGCTTGCGATAAAGCGTTCGCTCGCCAATCCCGAGCATGCGGGCGGTTTCCTCGCGATTGCCGTTCGTGAGCTTGAGGGTCTCGGCGATGTAATGCCTCTCGATCTCCTCAAGAGAGCGACCAACCAGCGGGTCGACCCCCGAGGACCCCTCGCCCCGAGACCTGGGCGCGGCCGCCTCGAGATCCTCGGTCAGGTCGTCGACATCAAGTATTCCGTCCGAGTCGATGACGATCATGCTCTCGATCGAATTCTTGAGCTCACGCACGTTTCCCGGCCACGAATACGCCATCAGCGCCTTGCGAACGGCCGGCGTGAACGCGCTGATGGTCTTGCCGTGGGACGTGGAAAACTGCCTGAAAAAATGCTCGATCAGGAGCGGAATGTCGTCTCTACGTTCGCGCAATGGCGGAATTCGCACGCTCACGACCTTCAGCCGGTGAAACAGGTCCTGGCGGAATTTGCCCTCGGCGATCGCGCTATTGAGGTCGCGGTTGGTCGCTGAAATCAACCGCACGTTGACTTTGAACGATTCATTCGTGCCGACCCTCGTGATTTCGCCGCTCTCCAGGACACGGAGGAGCTTGACCTGGATCGAGATTGGCATGTCGCCAATTTCGTCCAGGAACAAGGTGCCCCCGTTGGCGTACTGAAGCCGCCCGACGCGGTCGCGGTCCGCGCCCGTGAAG
>JAKBAP010000002.1 GCA_021808995.1 Planctomycetota bacterium
GCGGTGATGAGGGATCGGGACGGGGACACCACGCCCGTGACGTCGGCGCGGAGGTCGTCGTCAGGAACGGCCCCGAAAGACTGGATTCCTTGTATCCATTACCGCGTAAGGCCCGCTCGAGGATTTCCGAGGGATCGGGCGATCTGGGAAGGGATCCTCGACGTTCGGTGGGCTCGGCTGACGGGGACTTGGGAAAACGGGCTATGGTCTGGTCACTGATGTGTTTGAATCCTTGGCCTTGGGCATGAATCGGGTGGCGACTCCGTTGGCCAAGCCGCGGAGGATCTGGAGCTTGGCGCCAGGCGTGGTTTGTTTGGTGGTCCAGGCAAGGATATCGGCTGGGTCGCCGTGCTCGGCTTGCTGTTTCGCGATGGATTCGAGCATTTTCGCCTTCTCGTCGGCGTACATCCCCTCGGGTTCTGGGACGAGCTCGACCGCGCGCAGGGCACCGGCGATGTCGCCGGCTTCGAGGCGGGCGGAAACGATCTGCTCGATGGTATTTTCCTGGAGGAATTTGCCGTTGGGGAGTCGAGCCCAGTCGGCGATCATTTTCAGGGCGGGATCGAGGTCGCCGAGCTTGGCCTGGGCTTGGACCACGGTCTGATGCGCGAGGATGACGGGGTCGAAGCTGAGCGTCATCGCGCCCGATTCGCCGTGGGATTGGTTGACGTACATCCACAGGCTGTCGCTCGTGGCTTGGCTCGTGGCGTCGAGGGCCGCGCGGATGGAGGCTCGGGCGTCGTCGAGTCGGTTGTTCTTGGCCTGGGTGATCGCGAGATTGGTGAGGATCTGGACCTTGGATCCGCTGGTCGTGACCGCGCTCACGATCCGCCTCGCCCCTTCGACGTCGCCGGCTCGGGCCAGGATATCGCCCAGGCTGGCGAGGGGAAAATAGGCCTCGGCGTCTTCCTCGGGCAAGGGGGCGATCATCTCGACGGCGGTTTGGGCCGTGTCCTTCGCCGCGAGGTCTTGCTTGGCCCTGAGCTGCTGTTCCGCGACGGCGATCATGACATACACCCGCGACTGGGTCGCGCGAAACGTTTGCACGTCATTGACGGGATGGGGTTCCCCAATCGTCGCGTAGGCCCCCTCGAAATCCCCTAGCCGAGCTTGGGCCTCGGCGATTCGCCGGAAGACGGCGATTTTCTTGGAAGGGCGATCGAATTTGGCCTTGAGAGCCAGCTCCTTGAGTCGCCCGATCGCGTCCTTCAGGTCTGGCTTGTGGCTGGAAGCCACGGCGTCGGCGAAAACCCAGAGCCCATAATTCTGAAAGTCTCCAGTGAGTTTTCGCGTGATGATCGCGAGCGACTCGCTCGTCTGGCCGGCCTTCACCATCGCTCGCAATACGAGCTCAACCGCCTGGTCGCGTAAAAACTCATTTTTGTTCTCGAGTGCGTCCTTCAAGGCTTGGTTCCAGGCGTCCTTGGCGATCTGGGCGGGACAGGCTTGGGCGATGTCCAAGAGTAAGCGGACCTTGTTGAGGCCCTTTGTGATCGCTTTCGCCGATTCGATCGCTTCGCGAAAGGTCGTCTCCGACGCGGCGGAATCGCCGGCCTTGGCCTGAATCTCGGCGACCTTCTTTTGAATTTCCGCCTTCTTGGCCAAGGGGTCGTTGTCGAATTCCATGCCTGGAGGGGGCTCGAATGGGAACGGGGATTCGGGCGCGATCGACCGTGCGGCCTGGAGCGCCTGCCGGAGGGTCAACCTCGCCTCGTCGCGATCGCCGGCCTCGACCTGGGCCGCCGCGATCTGGACGAACAGCGTTGCCCGATCAAGCCCCGCCTCAAGTGATGACACCGCGTTGGTCACGTCCAATGCCGATTGCAGGGTGGCCCGGGCCGACTTTTGATCTCCAATCACGGCCTGCGCACGACCGAGAGCTCGAACGACGTCGGCTTGCAATTCCTTTTCAAAACGCATCCCGAAAAGGTTCGGAGATGGGGGACGAATCACACGCTCCGACCTCGCCGCGTCGTCCGCCATGGTCTGGATTTGCTTGACTGCCTGCCCGAGCACCGTCTTGACCTGATCCTTCGTCGGGGAGGCGCTTGGCTTAGCCTTCGTTTCCAGGGGCGGGGGTGGTTTCACGGTCGCCGATGCCTGGCCCAAGGCGGCTGGCGAGGCCAAGGCCAGGAGCGCCGCCGCCATGACAAACCTCAGCGAGGTCGAGTCGGGTTTCATTGGTGGTATCCTCGTCTTGATCGAATGGGAGGGGAATCCGAGGCATTGACGGTTCATTCTTGTCTCGAAACTCACGAAACGCAATCACCTTACGACCGGCGCGGCCCGCGCGGGTCCCGATTCACCAAGTTGGCTCATGGCCCATGCTGGGATATAGTGTGAGGGTGCGTGATTTCCACTGACGAGGAGAGTCCCAGCCTTGCTTCGGATCGTGAGCTACCCCCATCCCGCGCTTCGCTATGAATCGCGCCCGATCCTGGAGATCGACGACGCCTTTCGGGCGGCCGTGCGCGAGATGTTTACCCTGATGTACGCGGCCAAGGGCATCGGGCTGGCCGCCAATCAGGTGGCGCTTCCGTTTCAGTTTTTCGTCCTCAACCTCACGGCCGACCCCGAACAACCCGACGAGGAAGAGGTCTATATCAACCCCGAGATCGTCAAGCGACACGGCTCGGTCGAGGACGAGGAAGGTTGCCTCAGCCTACCGGGGCTCTATTCAAAGGTGCGACGAGCCAAGAAGATCCGGGTGCGAGCCTATGACATCCAGGGAAACCTGGTCGAGCGCGATGTCGATGACCTGCTCTCGCGCGCGATCCAGCACGAGACCGACCACTTGCGCGGCAAGCTGTTTATCGATACGCTCGATCCCCTGGTCTTGCATGGGTTTTCGGAACGGATCAGGGGCTACGAGCTTGAGTATCGCCAAGGGCAGACGCAGGGCCTGATTCCGGCGAACGATGAGCTGCTCAGGCGGCTCGGGTGCCTGGCCCGGCCATCGCCCGAGGGGATTTTCACCGAACCCGGGGCGTGACCCGCTCGAACCCAATTGGGATCGAGACCGCCAGCCCCAGAGAGAGACCCATGGGCGAGCCGACTCGGATTGTGATGTTGGGAACCGGTGATTTCGCGCTCCCCACCTTTGAGCTCCTGGCGGAGCGGGGGCACGAGATGGCGGCGCTTGTCACTCAACCCGATCGACCCCAGGGGCGCAGGCAAGAGATCACCCCGGCGGCGATCGCCGTGGCGGCCCGCGCTCGGGGTGTCCGTGTGTTCCAGCCTGAAAACGTCAATGATCCGGCGAGCTTGGCGGTTTTGCGGTCGTTCGCGCCCGATTTACTGATCACTGCGGCCTATGGCCAGATTCTCTCGGCCGAGGCGCTGGCAATCGGGCGGATGGGGGGGGTGAATCTGCATGGATCGATCCTACCGGCCTATCGCGGGGCAGCGCCCGTGGCCCGGGCGATTCAAAACGGCGAGGTCGTCACGGGCGTGACCGTGATCCAGATGACCCCCCGCATCGACGCTGGCGGCATCGTCGCGATCGGCCGCCTGAACATCGACCCCGACGAGACCGCCGGCGAGCTCGAGGCTCGGCTGGCGAGACTAGGGGCTCCGTTACTGGCGGATTGCATCCCCCGAATCCTCGCCGGCACCGCGACGATCATCCCCCAGGACATCGCCCAGGTCACCCGCGCGCCCAAGCTTAAAAAGGAAGAAAGCGCCATCAAATGGACGAGGCCCGCTCTCGACGTTCATAACATGGTGAGGGCGATGCAGCCGTGGCCGGTGGCGTCGACCATGCTCCTTCGGGAGGGGGTTGGTCCCTCGCGCTTGATCGTGCACAAGACGGCGGTGACAGAGGGATCGGGCGAGCCGGGCGCTGTCGTCGAGGCCGAAAATGGGCGGCTCACCGTCGCGTGTGGCGACGGGGCGGTCGCCCTCTTGCTCGTCCAGACGCCGGGGGGACGCCCGCTCACGGCCGCCGAGTTCTTGAATGGCCGCAAAATCGCCCGCGGCGATACTCTCAAGAGCTAAACCCCAGATCCCACCCGCCAATCCCGTCACAACCGGAAAGTCCGCCACGCGCTTCCGCGTCCCCGATCGATCCGCCGTGCCTGTTCCCGCCGACATTCGTAAGTAGAGGCAGGAAGCACTCGCTCGAGGATCGAGCCATGGATCGAACAATCCGTATTCATTTCGTCTACGCCGCCCTCGCGACCCTGGTCCTCGTTCCCACGCCCAGGCTCGCCCAGGCCGGTGACAATTCCGCTCGACTCCAGGGCCTCAGGCTCTATGACAAGGGGCGATACGCCGAGGCGATCCCATATTTCAGCCAGGTGCTCTCGCCCCATTCACGTGACATCGAGATTTTCAACAAACGCGGAGTCTGCTTTCTCAAGCTCAACCAGCCCGAGCTCGCGCTCAAGGATTTCGACCAGATCATTCAGCACGAAAAACGCTACCCGGCTGCCTTTGGCAAGCCGGCGGTCTGGAATCCGTCGTCGACCTGGGCCCCGTATCCTTCGCTCTTGCCGTCGTGGGGGTGGGTTTACTATCCGCAGGGGTGGGGAAATCGGGGGATCGCGCTTTTGATGCTGGGGCGTGATCAGGAGGCCCTGACGAGCTTCCAGGTTGCCCTCGATCGCTGGTCGGCCTCTGGCTGGTGGTTCGATTCAGAATATCGCGGTATGGCGAGCGCCTACGAGGGGGTCGGGGAAGCGCTCAAACGAATGGGCCGGCCTGGGGAGGCGTTTACCGCCCTGAACCAAGCCGTCTCGCTGAATCCGCGCGATCCCGTGGCGTTTGTCGGTCGCGGCGACCTGCACGCCACGCTTGGAAGGTATGCCGAAGCCGCCCTTGATTATAGCAGGGCGCTGGCGCTCGACGGCCGAAACCCGCGGGCGCATCGCGGGCTGGGAATTGCCCGGGCCTATCTCGGCCGCGACTCCGAGGCACTGGGCGACTTGAACCACGCGATCGAGCTCGATCAGCGCGACGCGTTCGCCTATAGCAACCGGGGGGCCTTGCTGGCCCAGCGAGGGGCGAACGAGGCGGCCCTGGCCGATTACGACGCCCTGATCAAGCTCGCCCCTGGAAACGCAGGCGCTTATAAAGACAAAGGGGGCGTCCTGACCCGGATGGGGCGGCATCGCGAGGCGATCGTGGCCCTGAACCAGGCGATCACGCTGGATTCCTCAAAGGCCGCCTCCTATCAGAATCGCGGGGCGGCCTATCGGTCGCTGGGCCAGTACGAGCACGCGATCCGGGATTTGGATCGGGCCATCGCGCTCGACCCCAAAAGCGCGGGGGCCTATTCGAATCGAGGGCTGGCGCGATTTGGGACGGGCGAATACGACCTGGCGGTACAGGATCTGGACAAGGCGATCGAGCTCGCGCCCCAGGCGGCGATCCCGTATTTCAACCGGGCCGACGTGTTGGCGAGACTGGGTGATCGGGGGCGGGCGCTTAAGGATTACGAGCGTGCGGTTGAGCTTGAGCCGCGGCTCGCGGCCGCGCACGCCGCCCTTGCCCGGCTGCATGACGCCGACGGCGATTCCGGGCAGGCGGCCCATGAGCTGGATCGCGCGATCGAGCTTGATCCTCGCGCGGTCGGGCTCTTGCGCCAGCGGGGCGACCTTCGGCGCGAATCGGGCGAATGGACTGGTGCCCTCGCCGACTATGACCGGGCGATCGCGCTCGACCCGCATGATCCGACGACCTATCTTTCGCGGGGCTGGGCCCGGTTGGCGGCGGGCGTCGATGGCGCTGATCGGGACGCACGGGTGTTCCTGAAAATCCAGGGATACCACGACGCGAAGTCCCCGATGATGGCGCTTCTGGCCGTTTTGGGGGCGAAGGCCCAGGGTCGCAAGGACGAGGCCGCCCGATCGCTCGACGAGGCGATCGTGAATGTCCCGGTCGGATCATGGCCTTCGCCGGTTTTCCAGTATCTCCGTGGGACTCTGAATGCGAAGGCGCTCGTCTCCGACGCCGGCCCCGCTCGGGCGGCCGAGGCTCATGCCTATCTCGGCCTGGAACGGCTCTGGGCCGGCGAACAGGCCAACGCGATCGAACACCTCCGCGAGGCGGCCGCCAGGTCACCCCACGGAATCGCCGGCGACCTCGCCCGGGCAACCCTCAAGCGAATCCAGGCCGGGCCTACTTCTTCTTGACCGGAGTCGGCGGGCCGACCCGGGCGACGATCGCGCGCCAGGCGTTCTTGGACGCCATTTGCACGCCCATGTCGGGGTCCGCGCGCATCCGCTGCATGGCGTGAAGCGTGTCCTGCCCGCCGATCACCGCCAGGATGTCGCAGATCCGCCGACGCATCTGCGGGTCTCCGACGGCGAGCCGCGTGAGTACCCCCTTTTCCGCCGGCGGACCCATGGCCTTGAGCGCCTGCTCGACCTCATGCCCGTCTTCCTCCCAGTGGGTCATCATGGGCTCGACGGCCCTTGGATCGCCGATCTTGCCGAGAGCCTTGATCGCCTCCTTGCGTACGAAAAAGCGGGTGTCGTTCATGCACTGAATCAGCGCATTGACACTGTCCGGGCTTTTCCAGATCGCCAGCGCCTTGACCGCCTCGCTGGCCAGGAAGCCGTCGTCGTCGACCAGGAGCGGGATCAAGGCTTGCACGACCTCGGGCAGGTGTTGATTCGGCGCGATCCGGGCCAGTCGCTCGACGGCCTGTTTGCGGTGGTGGGGGTCGCCGGCGGTGATTTCGCTCAACGATTTCGCGACGGGATCATCGCCGGGAAAGGCCGCGTCACCAGCGAGTTGGCCGGGGCCGGAGTTCACGGATTGAGGCGGCGGCGGCTGACTCGGAAAGCGATCAGCCTGACGCCCCCGGCGAGATGCCTGGAGCTCAGCTCCCGGGGTGGGGGTCGATGCGATGAATTCCTCGCTGACCTGGACGTCGATCTCCTCGCCACTTACCCTTGCCCTACCAAAATCGATCACGGAGGCCAGCGAATCCGCCGTGGTCGCACCCAGGACCCTGACCCTGACGACCCCGTCCGCGCTATTCATCGAGATCGCCCCGCAATTGGGCACCAGGTGTTTCAGTTTCGCCTTGATGGCCTGGAGGACGTCGGTCTCGCTCGGGCCCAGGCCTTGACTCGGGTTGGGGGGAAGGCCGTGCAGAATCAGGGTGACATAGCGTAACGTGGCGGCTGGGGCGGATGAGAGCCGGCCCAGGTTTGGCGTGATCGTGGGCCCGGGGGCGGGAGCGCCCGGGACGAGTCTGGTGGCGACTGGCGGCGCGGGGGGGGGCGCGCCAGGCGCGGGTCCGCTGATGGCCCTGGCGAACGTCATCACGAACGACATGGCAATGATGACAAGGTATGCCGAAAAGCTCAGGGCCCAGGGGCCCCGTACCTGCTGCCAGCGCGTGATCAGGTAAAAGAGCCCATAGAATGGGACGAAAAGGAACATCAGCAAGCAATAAACGCTCTCGCGGGCCACGGCGATCAGCAGCCCAAACCCGCCGGCCAGGAGGGCGACAACGGACACGACAGCCACCAGTCCGGCGAGTCCGATCCCGATCATGCCGACCCCAGGCATTCGGAGCAGCCCCGCCCAGGCCATCAAGAGGATGATGGCCATCGAGACGAAGCTAAAGCCCAAATAAGCCTTGAGGAAAGGATCCCATGCCTCGGAATCGGATTCGTAACGTTTCCTTGATGGCTTTTTCTTGGCGTGGTCAATTGGGGCGACGCGTGGCGGTGGGGGCAGGTCTTCCTCGAAATAGACCGGCTCGGCGGGAGCGGTCTTGAAGGATCGGACCGGCTGGTCCTCCACGACCTCGAAGTACGGCAGCGGCTCGTCCCAAGACGCGGACGAGGCCTTCGCTTTTGGCGCGGGATCGTCGGGCGTGGGCGTGGGGATGCGAAAGGTCTGGGCACACTTGCCGCAGCGGGACTTGCGCCCGGCAAGTTTCTGGTCGACTTCGTACTCTTTCCGGCAGTGGGGGCAGTTGAATACGAGCCTCATGATCGTCTCGCCTGGGCTGTGCGGGAATCGAGAGGAGCTAGGATCGGGACTCTTTGGGACCTTCTCGTCGTCGAGTGCAAGCGTTCTTATCTTGCCAATCAATCCGAGCAAGCACAATCCAATTCTACCGTGGTCGGTCGAATTCAGGTTCCGGCGGTCTGGGCTCCGAGGCGGGTTTCGTCGACGAACCGCTCGTCGGCCACTCCGAGATCACGCGGAGAGCCGGACATCGGGGCGTGGATATAGAGCCGCTTGGCGTCGACGACGTCCCGAGCCGCCGGCGCGGGCGTCATCGCGTAGACGACTTCGCGCGCGTGGTCCGCGATCTGAAGCCGGGGGTCGTAGACACTGTTGAATTTGAACAACATCTTGAGGGTGTTGGTTTGCCCCCGGGCCAGATTATGAGCCAGGATCCCCGCCAGGCCGGCGACCGCGCGAAAGCCGAGATGCTTCCGATTGAGCACCTGCTGGGTCCTCACCAGCTCGGCGTAAAACTCGGCGAGCGGGAGCTGGGTGGGCAAGACGGCGTGCTGGATGTCAAAGAGTCGATAGTCGAGGCTGGTGACCCGACGTGACTCGGTAAGCCAGCTCTCGGTGCCGGGATAGGGGGTATTGACACTGATATTCACGATTTCGGGGATCTCGAGACACCACTGGCGGATCACCTCGAACCGGCGCGCGTCCCATGATGGGTCCGCGATGATGTTGATGGCGGTCATGAGGCCCAGCGAACGGGCGAAATCGAGGGCCTCGAAATTCTTGGAGAGCGAGACTCGTTTTCGGTGTTTCTTGAGCCCCTCCTCGTCGATGGCCTCGAGCCCCAGGAAGATATACTGGAGACCGAGCGTTTTCCAGAAGCGAAAGACGTCTTTATTGCGCAACAGGACATCGCCGCGGGTTTCGAGATAGTATTGTTTTTTGATGCCGGCGCGCTGGATCGCCTCGCCGATGGCCATGCCGTGCTCGGCCTTGATGAAGGCGACGTCGTCGACGATGAAGACGCCGGGCTCGCGAATCGTGGCCAGCTCGGCCGCGGCCGCGGCGGGGCTCTTGACGCGGTAGCTGCGTCCGTAAAAGGTCCAGGCCGAGCAAAACGAGCAATCCCAGGGGCATCCACGGGAAAACTCGATGGACGCGCAAGGGTCCAGGACGCCGATGAAATACTTTCGCCTGCGCCGGGTGAGGTCGCGGGCCGGGAGCAGGTCGTCAAGTTCGCGGACAAACGCGGGGCGAGGGCCGTCACCCTCGAAGGTGACAGCGCCGGGAACCACGGCGAGAGCCTGGGTCGAGCCCTCGGCAATGGCGGCCAGCAAGCTCACGATCGAGGCCTCGGCCTCTCCCTTGAGCACGCAGTCGATCGCTCCCGCGCCGTGATCGAGCAGATCCCTGGCGACGAACGACGCGCTATGGCCGCCCACGACCACGAAAATGCCAGGCGCGAGCCGCTTCGCCGCTTTCGCGAGCTCGACGACCTCCGGGACATTGGCGAGATAATTGCACGAGATCGCCAGCACGTCCGGCCGCCACCGACCGACCGCGCTCGTGAAGGTCCCTGGTGATTCCACCTGAAGGTCGATGAGTCGCGTCTCGTGCCCTGCTCGCCGGGTCGCGGCGGCGACAAGCTCCAGGCCCAGGGGCTCGAGCTTCAGGAAAACTTTCGTATACATAAGGGGGCCAGGATGAACGGCCAGGATTTTCATGGGATGCGACGGTCTCCGACGGTGAAAAGCCCCCAGATCCTCGGCGTGGCACGCCGGTTGTGAATGAGGTTTAACCTTTCGCTCCCCTCGTTACCAGGGCTAACCGGTTCGATCCCCGGCTCACCGTCCCTACCGTTTGCCCAGGCTTCCCATGGTGCCCCCGGGACGCGGGTCAACCGCCGGGATCGTTGGTGCTTGGGTCGCGAGTTTCGATTTCCGAACATGGCGGCGTTTTGGTATCATGTTGTCAATCAGGTTTGGCGAATGCCCCTTGGGCTAGGGAGTCTTGTTGGATGGCGAACGAGTCGGCCGCGGCCGCGCGGAAAAAGCTCTATCTGGAGACGGTCGGCTGTCAGATGAACATGCTCGACAGCGAGATCGTGGCGGCCAAGCTCCGCGACGAGGGTTATGACCTGACCCAGGACGTGAACGCGGCCGACGCGGTGTTTTACAACACCTGCTCGGTTCGGCAGCACGCCGAGGACAAGACCTATAGCGCCTTAGGGCGGATCAAGCGGCTCAAGGAGCGCAATCCCGGCGTGGCGATTGGGGTTCTGGGATGCATGGCCCAGAAGGATCAAGCGACCATTCTCAAGCGAGCGCCTCACGTTGACCTGGTCGTGGGTCCGGGTCAGATCGACCGGATACCGGAACTGCTGGCGGCGGCGAAATCGGGGAACCCCCCGGCGATCGCGGTCAGTAAGTCGCGGCGGGATGGCACGCTCGAGGTGATCGCGTCGTCGTTCACGGTCTACGACCCGGATCGCGAGCCCTCGCTCCGGCCGACGCCGTTTCAGGCGTTTATCCGCGTGATGATGGGCTGCGACAAGTTTTGCACCTATTGCGTCGTCCCTTCGGTACGCGGGCCCGAACAAAGCCGCGAGCCGGAGGCGATCGTGGCCGAGGCGAGGATGCTGGTTGACCAGGGAGTGCGCGAAATCACCCTGCTGGGTCAGACGGTCAATAGCTATCAAAAGCGCTCGGCCGACGGTCGGATCACGCGGCTTTCCGACATCCTGGAGCGGGTCCAGGCTGTTCCGGGGATCGAGCGCGTCAAGTTCGTCACCAACTTTCCCAACGACATGAGCCAGGACCTGCTCCAGGCGGTGCGTGATTTCCCCAAGATTTCCCGCTCGATCCATGTTCCCGCCCAGAGCGGCTGCGACCAGATCCTCAAGCGCATGAAGCGCATGTATACGGCCTCGTTCTATGAGGAGATGCTGGCTCGCGCGCGGGAGACGATCCCTGGGGTCGCGATCTCGAGCGATTTTATCGTGGGATTCTGTGGCGAGGACGAGGCGGCGTTTGAGCGCACCATGGGTCTGGTGGAGCGGGGTCGGTTCAAGAATAGCTTTATTTTCAAGTACAGCACCCGGTTAGGGACCAAGGCCGACGCGATTTACGCCGACGACGTTCCCGACGATGTCAAGAAGAGGCGCAACAACGAGCTCCTCGCCTTGCAGACGCGGATCAGCCTTGAGGACAACCAGCGGTTCGTGGGGCGCGAGGTCGAGGTGTTGGTCGAGGGGCCGAGCCGATCGACGGCGAGGCGCGAGGGTTGGGAGGGTGTTTCGCAGCTCGTGGGTCGGACGTCGTGTGATCGGATCACGGCGTTCGCGGGTGAGTTGGAGTTGGTGGGGCGGTTCGTCCGCGTGCGGGTCGAAGGGGCCAGCGCGGTCACCCTGTTCGGTCGAGTCGAGACGCCGCTCGCGTCCGCGTGGTGAGGACCTCGATGTCCGTCGCTTTGGAATCCGTCATATCGCGCTGGCTCGAATGGGGGGGCTTCGACGCGAGCCTCGCCCCCGAGCCGGGGGTGTTGTCGGCCTGGTCGGCGGAGGTCGTCCGCCCCTGCCGCGATGGAGCCGATCCCCAGACCATCGCCCACTGGGAAGAGCGCCATGGATATCGGCTCCCGGCCGGGCTGCGGTCGCTCTTGCTCCTGTCAAACGGGCTCTACCGCGTTGGGCCGCTGGTCCATCCGATCTCCGCGATCGGGCCCATGATCCCGTTCGCCGCGTTCCCGGGGATGATGATCCAGCCAGAGAGCTGGTTCGAGCTCGGCAATCCCAATCTCCAGACGGTCTGCATCGACCTGGCCTATCGCCTGCCGGGGGGGGGATGCCCGGTCTTTACCTCGGGTGACGATGGTTCGCTCGATCCTCCCCGGGTCATCGCCCAGAGCTTCGAGGAGTGGTTTCTCGAGCTCATTCGTCAGGGAGGCCGGGAGTATTGGTTCGACCCTGGCTTTCCCGATCTCGGTGCGCCCTGGCGGCTGCACCGGCAGCATGTCGCCCGGCCTGGGCTCGAAAGTCGACTGGCGGCCTACGCGGCGACGGTCGAGGGCATGGCCCAGGCCGGCTCGAGCGAGCTCGAGATCGCGACCGCGCTGGGGCTCGCGCGAGGTGACGTCGAGCTGATCGTGCGCCATATTCAGCACTCGCCGGCCGAGGCGCAAGCCCCCTCGGCGAAGGGTTCCCCGATCAAGACCAGGTAAGCTTCCGAGCGCTTATTACGTGAGGCCAGTGATGAAGGTCGACTGGTTTCTCTCACGCCATGACGTGCCGGAATTGCTCGAGCCCTGGCTTGCCGGCCTGGGCGTGCGAGACGCGGCCCGGGGAGCGCGGGCGCTTCGCGACCTGGTGAAAACCGCTCCAAGGGCGCTGGCGTCGATCGCCCGGCTGGCGGTCCAGTTGGACGGCGTCTTGCCCCATTGCCCCGATCCCACGATGGCGCTTGTGAATTTCGAGCGGTTCCTAGCCGCCTCGCCCCTTGAGGCGACGCTCCACGAACTGGCGGACAACCCCCGCACGACCGAGATTTTGCTCCAGGTCGTGGGTACGAGCCAACACTACAGCGAGATCCTGATCCGCGACCCGGGATTGCTCGAATGGCTGCGGGGAGGCGCGGAACGGCGTGACCGGGCCACGCTCGTCGACGAGCTCTGGGCGATGCTCGCGGCGGCCGAAAACGAAGTCGAGGCGGCCGATGCGCTCGGCCGGTTCCGGCTGCGGGAGAGCCTGCGGATCGGCTACAACGACCTGATCCGAGCGTTTCCCCTCGAGATGACGACCCATGACCTTTCGGACCTGGCCGATGCCTGCGTCGAGGCCGCGACTCGGCTCGCGGCGACCCGGCTCGAGACCCGGAATGGCACCCCGAGGTCGACCTCGGGAGCCCCCGCCCGGTTTGTCGTCCTGGGGCTTGGCAAGCTCGGCGGCCGCGAGCTCAATTACAGCTCCGACATCGACCTGATCTTTCTCTATGATCACGAGGGGGACACCACGGGGCCTCGCGTCGTCTCCAACGCCGAATACTTCGCCCGGCTCGGGAGCGAGATTCTCAAGCTGCTCTCGAGGCACTCGGCCCTGGGCATGGTCTATCGCGTCGACATGCGACTGCGCCCGGATGGCGAACAGGGAGCGCTCGCGCGGTCGCTCGACGCCACGGTCGGATATTACGACACTCGCGGACGAACCTGGGAGCGACAGGCCCTGATCAAGTGCCGGCCGATCGCCGGCGATCTCGAGCTCGGCCAGGTGTTCCTCCGCGCGATCACCCCCTTTGTTTATCGCCGCTATCTGGGCGCCGCCGAGATCGCCGAGATCAAGGCCCTCAAACGTAAAATCGAGCAACGGACCGTCTCCGAGGGAACGGCCGAGGTCGAGGTCAAGACCGGCACCGGAGGGATTCGCGACGTCGAATTCGTCGTCCAGTTTCTCCAGCTCCTCCATGGCGGTGAATACCCCGAGGTCCGTGACGCCAACACGCTCCAGGCAATGGCCAGGCTCGAGCAGGTCGGCTGCCTGACGGCCGAGGAACGCCATATCATGGACGACACCTATCGATTCCTTCGCAAGGTCGAGCACAGACTCCAGATCGTCGTCGACCGCCAGACCCACCAGATGCCCCGCGATCTCGAGCACGTGCGAACCCTGGCCTTGCGCATGGGCTATGGCCTCGCCAGCCCCTGGGAAGAACGAAACGGACCCGCCCAGCGATTCCTGATCGATTATCGAGCCAAGACCGAGCTCAATCGACGGATTCTCAATCACCTCTTGCACGACGCGTTTAGCGACGACACCGATCCCGCCGTCGATCTAGTCGTCGACCTCGTGCTTGACCCCGATCCTAGCCCCGAATCGATTCGGGAGGCGCTGTCGCCTTATCCATTTCGGGACGCGACGGCCGCGTATCACAACCTGCTGGCGCTCGCCAGGGAAGACGTGGCGTTCCTGTCGCAGGCCCGGTGCCGCCACTTCCTGGCGGCGATCGCGCCCAGGCTACTGACCTCCGTCGGAAAATCGGCCGACCCCGATCTCACCCTCACCAACCTCGAGAAAGTCTCGGCTTCGCTCGGGGCCAAGGCCGTGCTCTGGGAGCTCTTTAACTTCAACCCCCCCTCCCTCAGGCTCTATGTCGAGATCTGCGCCAACAGCCAGTTTCTCTCGGAAATCTTGATCAACAACCCGGGCATGATCGACGATCTGATCGATTCGCTGGTCGTCGACCGGCCCTTGTCGGGCTCGGCGATCAGGGCCGAGCTCGCCGAGCTCTGCAAGGGGGCGGTCGACCTGTCGCCGATCCTTTGGAGCTACCGAAACAAGGAATGGATCCGGATCGGGGCCCGCGACATCCTGGGCCGCGAGCCGATTCGGGAGGTCACGCGTGAGCTCGCCGACGTGGCCCAGGCCATCGTCGTGGAGACGGCCCGTGACGTCTGGCGAAAGCTCGAGGAGCGTTACGGCTGCCCTCGGTCAGCCGCCGGGAAAAAGGATCGATGGGCGATCCTCGCGCTGGGGAAATTCGGCGGCCGCGAGCTCAATTATCACAGTGATCTGGACCTGGTATTCCTGCATGAGTCGGACGGCCTAACCTCCGGCGGCGAGGGCTCGATCTCGAGCAAGCAATTCGTCACCGGAGTCGCCCAGCGGATCCTCAAATCGCTCTCCACGGGGGCGGGGGCGGGGTCGCTTTATCAGGTCGACGCGCGGCTCAGGCCGCATGGGGCCTCCGGGCCGCTGGTCCTGACGCTCGACGCGTTCATCGATTATCTGCGCCAATCGATCCAAACCTGGGAGCGGCTCGCGCTGACGAGGGCGCGGGTGATCCATGCCACTGGCGGATTTGGCGAGCGGATCATGAAGGCCATTCGTGACTCGCTCGCCGTCGCGAGCGACCTTCCCTGCCTGGCCGACGAGGTCCGCTCGATGCGCAGGCGGCTCGAGGCCTCAAGCAAGCTGCGTCACGATCTCAAGCGCGGCGTCGGGGGGTTGGCGGACCTGGAATTCATCGTGCAGTATCTCCAGCTCGCGAACGCCGGGCGGACTCCGGACGTGCTCCGATGCAATTTCTGGGATGCCCTGCAAACCCTGCGCGCCTATGGGATCGTGGAGGTGGCCGCGTACCACGAACTGCGAAATGCCTATGATTTTCTCCGCACCGTCGAGGGAAGGCTGCGATTGATCCAGAACCGCGGCGTGGCGGGGCTTCCCGACGACCCGATCGAGCTCGAACGATTGGCCGTTCGCTTGAATTACGAGGCCAAGCCTCCAGCAGGGGCGGTTCAGGGCCTTCTCGACGACGCCGCCCGAACGACGGAGCGGGTTCGCGAGCTTTTCGAGGATCTCGTGAAAACCAAGGCTTAGCGCCTTGGCATTTCCTGATTTTTGACACCCAGGAAACGAAACGGCCCACCGGAGCGCGGCGATCGCGCGCTCCGGTGGGCCTTTCGCATCGGGAAATCAGGCGTGGCCGTGACCGTGGGGGTCGTCGCCCGCGCCATGATCGTCGCCATGGCCGCCGAGCTTTTGCCCAGGCTTGTCACGCACGATCAGCGAGTAAATAACGGGCAAGACAAACAGTGTCGCCGGCTCGCCGGCGGCGAGACCGCCCAGGATGGCACGGGCCAACGGGGCATTGGATTCGCTCCCTCGCTCGAGCGCCATCGCGCCTGGAATCAGGGCGAAGAACGCGGCGAGAGCGGTCATCGTGATTGGCCTCACTCGCAGGCTGGCCGCCTTGCGAATGGCCTGGATCGGTGTCAGCCCTTCGTGCCGCCGGAGCTCCTGGGCATAGTCGGTCATGAGCACCGAATTCGCCACCTTGATCCCGACGATGAACACGAATCCGAGCAAGGACTGCACGTTGACGGCCGATTTGGTGAGGTACAGAGCCGGCAAGATGCCCACCAGGCAGATCGGCACGATCGACATGACCGAGATCGGCACGATGAACGATTTGTCGAGGCCGACCATCAGGAAGTAGATGAGCAGCGACGCCAGCACGAGCCCGACCGACAGGCTATTGAACGTATCGGTCATACGCAGGTATTCGCCGGAGAGCACGATCTTGGCTCCCTCGAGCCTGGTCTTGTCGCTCCGGTCGGGATCGTAGGGATACCACTGGGCCGACTTGAGCTTGTCGGGAATCCCGAAGGTGTCGATGACCTTCCAGACGTCGTCGGAGACGTGGCCGAGATCCCGCTCGGACACGCCCATGGTGAGCTCGATGGTCGGCTGGATGTTGTAGTGGGTGACCTCGGTGGGCACTTCGCTCTTCTCGACGGTCACGACGTTTCGAAGCGGGATCGGCTTGTGGGGCACATCGGGGCGCGAGGGAGTGATCACGATATCGAGCATGGTGTCGATTGACTTGATGTCTTGCTCGAAATACTGCACGCCGCCGAAGTACTGGTTCTTGCTGACCGGGTCGATCCAGAAATTGGTCTTGTTGAACTGAATACTGGAGTTAAACGCCGCGACCACGTTTCTCATGACGTCTTCCTGGGTCAGGCCCAGCTCGGAGGCCTTGGCCCGTTCGACGTTGATGACGTATTGCGGATAGTCGATTCGCTGGATGACGCGGGCGTCGACGACGCCGTTGATCTTCTTGACCTCGTTCTTGATCCGGGTCGCGATCTTGTGAGCGACCTCGAGCTTTTTCCCGGTGACCCGGATACTGATCGGGGTCGATTTGCCCTCGTTCATGGCCGCTCGGACCATGCCGCCGGCGTCGAACGCGAATTCCAGGTCGTTAAAGGCCGGATCGGCGGCGAACGCGTTTCGCAGGATCGAGACGTACTCCTGGGCCGACTTGGTCCGGTGCTCGGTGAGCTGGATCTTGACCACCGAATCCATCGGGCCGGCATTGGGGGTGTAAGCCGCCGACCAGTCGGAGGTCACGCCCAATTCGCAGAGTACGAGTTCCAGGTCATGAGGAAGGATTTTCTCATGCAAGAAATCCTCGACCGCGTGGATTCGTTTTTCGGTTTCCTCGATACGCAGACCGCTTGGGGCCCGGACGTACATTTCGAACGAGCCGGCGTCGACCTCGGGGAAGAAATCGCGCCTCATGTGCGGCCAGAGGCCAACCACGGTGGCGACCAGAAGGCCGTAACCGATTCCCATCGTGATGTAGGGATGCGCGAGAGCCCCGTCGAGCCCCTTGCAATAAAGAGCGATGCCCTCGTCGATCAGTTGCTGCCAGCGGGCGAACGCGCGAGCGATGAACCACTGTTTCTTGGGCTTCGGGTGACCATTGCCGTTGATCTGGAAGGTCTCGGCACCATTGGAGTGGAGGTCGCCGTGGCTCGCGTCACCGTGTCCATGCCCGTGTCCCTCGCCACCATGGCCTTCGGGGGGGTGGGAGTGGAGCCAGAACGCGCTACAAGCGGGGACCAATGTTCGCGACAAAATGTACGCCGCGATCATCGAGAACGCGACCGCCATCGCCATCGGCTTGAAGAGAAACTGCCCCAGGCCAGGCGTGAATACCAAGGGGGCAAGCACCAGGAAGGTACAGATCGTCGACACGAGCTCGGGCATCGCGACCTCGCTCGCCCCCAGGAACGCCGCGTCTCGCGCGGTCGCCCCCATGCTCAGGTGCCGGTGCGTGTTCTCGAGGCAGATGATCGCGCTATCGATCATCGGGCCGATCGCCAGCGTCATCCCGGCGAGCGTCATGACGTTGATCGTCTGGCCCGCGAAATACAGGGCGGTCGACGACGCCATGATCGCCAGGGGGAGGGTCATGATCGCGATCCCGGTCATCCGGAGCTCGCCCAGGAACATGAGGATCACGAGCGAGCAGAGAATCGCCCCCAGGATCCCCTCCTGAAGCAGGGCCTCGATCGATTTCTGGACGTAGACCGATTGATCCATCACGAGCTTGAGTCGGATGCCGCTACGGGTTGTCCGCTCTTCCATGTTCTTGAGCTCGGCGGACAGGTTTTTCACCACCGCCAGGGTGCTGGCGCCAAGCTGGCGATAGACCGGGATATAGACCACGCGCTTGCCGTTGACCCGCACGACGTTGGTCTGAATGTAGTTGGCGTCCTTGGGCGTGGCCACGTCGCGAAGGAAGACCGCCCGGCCCTCCTCATAACGAAGCGGGATCTCGCCCATGTCGGAGACCTTGAGATACATCGAGTTTGAGTCGAGCACGTAGTCGATATTGCCGAACTTGGCGTCGCCGGAGGGAAGGAAGACGTTGGACCCGTCGAAGGCCTTCATCACGTCCATCGGCGACATGCCGCGGGCCTGGAGCTTCTCGCGGTCGAGATAGATCATGACGGCGCGGATCTTGCCGCCGTAGACCACCGGCGCGACCGCCCCCTGGATCGCCATGATCATGTTCCGGACCTCGTACCGGCCCACGTCATAGAGAACCGACTCGTTGTTGTCAGGGTTGTCGCTATCGAGGGCCACGACACACACCGGCGTCGACGAGGTCGGGTCGTAGGGCAACACGACCGGCGGAAGCGTCCCCGGCGGTAAATTTGGTAAGACCGAGAGCGCGAGCGAATTCACCTGTGTCAAGGCACCGTTGGGGTCGACGTCCTCGCGGAAGTAATTCCGCACGATGCTGGCGCCAATGATCGAGCGCGATTCCTGCCGCAACATGCCATTCGCCTGCCCGGTCCATCGCTCCATGCGATTGGTGATGTCGTTGGCGATGCTATTGGCCGACATGCCGCCGTAAAACGTCAATGCTTGCACCGCCGGTGCCTTGAACACCGGCAGAATGTCCATCGGAATCACGGAGAGACTGAGCGTCCCCAGCACGACCAGCGTGAGCGACATCACGGTCACGGCGTGGGGGTTTCCGAGCGAGGCTCGTATCAAGCCATTCATGGGAACAAGGTCTCCGAAACGGAGTTCAAGCGAGGAATGCGCGCGTTTGGTGGGGCGTTCACAATAAGCCAATTCGACCGTGGACGATCATGGGGCGGGATCGAGCTTGGTCAACCTTAGCAGCGCAGCGGGCGAACGACAAACGAACCACGCCCCGAGAGACGCGAATCCGGGCAAGATCGGCGAAACAATCGAGATAAGGCAATCAATAGCATGCTCCCCAGCGTGGGGAGGGGATCGCGACCAGGGAGCGGCAGGACTTCGGGCGCGAGCGATTCGCGCTCTTCCGTGGCTCGACCCAGCCGGGATTTGTGACTTGAAGCGGCGGAATGCGACGAGCGGCCCAGGCCTGGTCGCTTGGACCAGCCACGCACCGGGGACGTGGCAAGCGCGATGCCCACCAACGTACACAAGAGCAATCGCAGAAACCGCGACGCCATGCCTAGCCCCATAATGGACCCCAATTCAAGACCGCCCGCTCGATTCATGTTACCTGACTGGGACATTCTGTCAACCGCTTTAATCCGGCGACTCACTACTAAACATCAAGTCGATCCGTCCACCAACCGATGGAACATCGAAGAGCCTACCGATAAATGGAGTTCGGACTGTTGTGCGGAAACCCCGGGAGGAGAGGGTGGAGACAATGAGACAGATTCGCGCGGTCGGGGCGGTCGTGGTCGCCGCGGCGATCCTTTGGAGCCCATCGCCGGCACGGGCGCAGGGTCCAACCAGATCAGGTTCGCCTTCCACTCCTCCCGCTTCAACCCCCATGGCGACGCCCGGACCGGCGAATAACCCGGTCCGCCCGCCTGGCATGGCACAACCAGGCATGGCACAACCAGGAGGCAATGCGGGATCGCCTGTCCCGTCCTTGCCCTCCATCGCTCAACCCGGCAATGGAGGATCGGGCCGCGAGCTTACCGGGCTTGCCCCGCTTCCCCCATCGCCCAACACGATCCTCTCCGTCGAGGTTCAACCGATCGACCTGACGACCGCGCTGCGGTTGGCGGGCGTCCAGAACCCAGAGATCAATGTGGCCAGGCGGAGGATCTTGATCGCGGTGGCGGAGCGCCAACTCGCGGCGGCTTACTTTCTGCCGTCGATCAATCCGGGTGCCAACTATGACACGCACACGGGCGTCTTGCAGCAGTCCAACGGCAATATGCTGTCGGTGAATCGGTCCGCCGTGTATGTCGGGGCCGGGAGCAACGCCGTCGCGGCCGGGACGGTCAACGTGCCGGGTGTTTTCTTGCAAGAGAACGTGGGCCTGGGCATTTACAACTATCTCGCGAGCCGCCAGGTGGTTCGCGAGCGTGAGTTTGACACCTTGTCCGTCCGCAACCAGGTCTTGCTCCAGGTGACCCAGGCCTATAGCGAGCTGTTACGGGCGGAGGGGACTCGGGCGGTTCAGGATCAGGCTCGGGAAGAGGCGAGGGTAATTGTCAAGTTGACCACCGATTTCGCGAAATCGGGGCAGGGTCGAGAGGCCGACGCCAATCGTGCGGCCACCAACCTCGCCATGCGTGAATCGGACGTCCAGAAAGCGGAGGCGGACGTCCTGGTCGCATCCGCGACGCTCTGCCAGTTGCTCAATCTGGACCCCTCGATTCGGCTGCATCCCACCGATGCGTTCATCGTGCCGCATCCGCTGGTGCCCGACCCGATTTCGGTCAAGGAGCTGATCGCGATCGGGATGCTCAACCGACCCGAGCTGGCGGCCCAACGAGCGGCCATTCAGGCGGCTCTCATGAACCTGGGCGGGGCCAAGATTCTGCCGTTTTCGCCCAATCTGATGGTTGGATTCAGCGCGGGCGGATTTGGCGGTGGTAGCAACCTGGTGCGACCGCTCTTCGGCGGGTTCGGGGGTCGAACCGATACGGACGTCATCGGGTACTGGACCATCCAGAACCTGGGGCTCGGTAACGTCGCCCTCATCCGCCAGGCCTCGGCAAGGTTGCAGGTCTCGCAGTTTCAGCAGGTCGAGATCTTGAACATGGTTCGCGCCCAGGTCGCCGAGGCCTATGCCAAGGCCCACGCCCGCTATGCCCAGATCAGCACCTATGAAAGCGCGGTCCGAGCCGGCTTCCTCTCGTTTCACGAGGATCTCGACCGCATCAAGCTCATGGGCGGAAACCAGAGAAACAACGTGCTCCCGATCGAGCTCTTGAACAGTTTTGATTTGCTCGCGACCTCGAGAAAGTCGTATCTGGACACGATCATTGACTTTAATCGAGCTCAGTTCGAGATGTACGTCGCCCTGGGCCAACCGCCGGCCGACGTTCTGGCTCAGCCCGCCCCGACCGAGGGGGTGTATCCCAGGAATCTTCCCGCGAGGCCCGCGTCGACGCCCGCCGGGGCGGCACCCAACGCGGCGAGGCCAAGCGCATCGAGCGCGCCTCGTGCCTCGTCCATTACCGTGAGTTCGGCCTCGGGCGTTCAGGGCGTGAAGCCCGCGAGCATGCCCACCGTGAAACCCGATCGTTCGCGTGACGTCCAGGGGGCTGGGATCATTCCGCCTCCCACCGATGTCGCCGGTCTTCTTAAACCCGTGGCGCGATGAGGATCATGCCGTCTCCTCTCTCCCCTCAAGAAAGGATTCGCACGTGAATTCCGGGTCTTTCAAGCGCCATCCCATTGTACGTCTCGCGGTCGTCGCGACCGCGCCCGTGGCGGCGGCCCTGTTGGTCGTCGGCTGCGCGACGGACGAGGCCGCGCGGATGAGCGAGTCGGTCTATCAGTGGAAGGCCCTAGCGAATGGGGCTATTCCACCCACGGGGGTCAAGGTGGTCGCTCCGCCATCGGCGGTCGCGGCGACCGCTCCGCCAGCGCCGGCGGCGATCGACTCCCTGGGCGTCCCCAAGCCCCCCGAACTGTTCGCGGAGGAGTCGCCGACTGGCTCCGCCGTGCCCAGTCTCGCTCCCTCGCCCAAGGACGCGCCCCCGCCGCCGATCTCGATCGCCCTTGATCCCAAGGGGGGTTCCCAGATCGCCGGCAAGCCGCTCCCCTCCATTACGCTCCCGCCGCCGGGCGCTCCCGCCTCGCCGCCGACCGCCCTTGCCGCGGGAGGTCCACGACGCGACGACGCGCTCTCGCCGGTCTCGCTCGATCCCAAGACCGTCGTCCCGGTCCCGACGTCCATTCCGACCCCGCCAGCCGAGTATCCCATCGACCTGGCGACGGCCCTGCGATTGGCCGACTCGTCCAACCCCACGATCAACGTCGCTCGGAGCTTGATCCTGGAGGCCCTGGCCCAGCAGCTCACGGCTCGGACCTTGCTCGTGCCCTCGCTCAATGGTGGCCTGAGCTATCACGACCACACCGGGCCCAGCCAACGGTCGGCGGGCACCATGATCAATCTGACGCAGCAATCGCTCTATATCGGAGCGGGGGCTAGCACGGTCACGGCCGGAACCCTGGCGATTCCCGGCGTGAGTATCTTTTCCCAGTTGACCGACGCATGGTACGAGCCGCTGGCCGCCAGACAACGGGTCATTGGCTCGCGATTCAACGTCATGGCGACCTCGAACGATATCTTGCTCGACGTCGCTCTTCTGCACCTTCAGTTGCTGGGCGCGAACGCCGAGTTCGAGGCTCAGCGGATCTCGGAGACCCAGGCCTACGAGATCGTGCGGGTCACCGACGAATACTCGACCACTGGCGAGGGCCGGCAGGCCGACGCCGAGCGAGCCAAGGCCGAATGGAACCTGCGCAGGGCCGACGTCCAAAAAGCGGAAGAGGCCGTCGGCGTCTCGGCCGCTCGCCTGGCCATGAGGCTCAATCTCGATCCCTCTGTTCGGTTGCTCCCCATCGGCGGCCCCTTGACCCCGCTGATCCTGATCGACCTTGATTCGACCCAGCAAGAGCTGATCAAGGTCGCTCTCGACCGTCGTCCCGACCTGGCCACCCGAACCGCCCAAATCGGCGAGGCCGAGGTCCGAAAGCGGCAAGAAATCGGCCGCCCGCTCCTTCCCTCGCTGTGGCTGGGATTCAGCGGCGGCGGTTTCGGCGGCGGAAGCAATCTCACCCCGCCGACCCTCGGCCGGTTCGCGGGGCGTACCGACTTTGACGTCCAGCTCTACTGGACGCTCATGAACTTTGGGGCGGGAAACCTCGCCTTGATCAAGCAACGCGACGCCCAGCTCGGAGAGGCCGTCGCCGTACGTCAACGCACCATCAACCGCGCCCGGGCCGAGGTCAGCCAGGCCCTGGCCGACTCACGTGCCGCCTATCACAAGATCAGCATCGCGCGGGCCGAGCTGGTCTCGTCGGACAAGGGTTTCCGCGAGGACTTCTTGCGAAGTCGCGACAATCTTGGCAAGCCGATCGAGGTCATCAACAGCTTGAACCTGCTCGCCGACGCTCGGGTGCATTTGATCCGGGCGCTGGTGGAGTTTGATCAATCGCAGTTCCGGTTGTGGGTCGCCCTGGGTGCTCCGCCCCCCTTGGTCGACATGCAGCGCTCCGGTGTCGGGGGCTGATCGAGGCCGCAATCGCGAAATCCAAAGGGGCGCTCGGGATGACCGACGCGCCCCTTTTTTTTGAATCCACGTCCCCGGATTCTTCCGTGGGTTCCGTGGACTCGCGGTCATCCTGGAGGGCATGCGTGCCAACGAAACGGCATGTCCCGCGGAGCCGACCGACGACTTGAACGCCGCCTCCCGTTGAAGGATACGGAACGCTGATCGCCGAATCGGTCGCCGGTGATATTCCGAACGGGCTGTTCGATCAAAAGGAGCGCGACGCGAACCGACAGGCGATGGACAAATCGATCACAAGGAACGCGATACCAGCCGCCCTTGAAGATCCCCATCACGAGTGGTGGTCGAACGTGAAGGCAAGCGAGGAGTTCCTCGAGCCGGTGTTTCGCTGGTATGAAAAGGCGCTTGAATTCAAGTCCGCGGGACTCGGCAAAGCCAGATTCCACCTGCTCGTCCAGTTCATCCCCGACGGCCAGATCCCGGACGAAGTGCCGATGGTCCTGGACATGATCCACGCCCAGAGCCAGAAGGCGAAGCCCGGGCCTTGAGCCAGGGCCATGTCCGTCATGGCGCCAGGCGCTCGATGGTCCAGCCGCTTGCCTGTCGGCGGTAGCGGAGGCGGTCGTGGAGGCGGCTTGAGCGCCCTTGCCAGAACTCGATCAGGTCGGGCTCGACCCGATAGCCGCCCCAGTTCGCCGGCCTTGGTATTTCACCGTCGCCAAACCTGGCCTCGACCTCGGTCAGCCCGAGCTCGAGGGTCTCGCGATCGGGTACGAGCGAGCTTTGCGGCGATGCCCAGGCCGAAAGGCGTGAACCACGCGGCCTGCTCTGAAAATACGCGTCGGAGTCGGAATCCGGGAGCCGCTCGACAACTCCCTCGATTCGCACCTGTCGCTCGAGCTCGGCCCAGTAAAAGACCAACGACGCGCGTGGGTTGTCCGCCAGCTCGTTCCCCTTCCGACTGTCATAATTCGTGAAAAACGCGAACCCTCGCTGATCGGTTTTCCGAAGCAGCACCACCCGCGCGGACGGAACACCCGAAGGGGTCGCCGTGGCCAGCACCATCGCGCCTGGCTCGATCAGGCCACTCGCCTCGGCCTCGCGAAACCAGCGCTCGAACTGGCTGATCGGGTCGGGGTCGAGATCGACTTCGCGTAAGACGGATTTGCCATAGTCTCGACGCTCGTCGTGGTAGGTCGCGGTCATCTCGACAGTCTCGCGCATCGTCGTCTCATTGATCCTGGCCAATGGGATCGAGCCTGACATGAAAGCGCGATCGACCGCAAGGGAGGTTTCCGAAATCGGGCGGTCGAATCCCCCGCCGATTCGCGGTATGAAGTTTTTGACTAACCGCCATACCGCCTGTAGCATAGGAAATCGATGGGTTACGACACGAGGCCAAGGCGGGCCGGGCCTGGGTTGTGGGAGTAAGCCGCATGCACATCCCTGACGGCGTGCTTGATCCTCGGGTGGCCGTGGCCACGAGCCTCGTGGGGGGCGCTGGCTTCTTGTACGCGATCAAGAGGCTCAACCACGCGAGAACCGAGCGAACGACGGTCCTGATGGGGACGACGGCGGCGTTCTTGTTCGCCGCCCAGATGGTGAATTTCCCAGTTGGCCCTGGGGTTTCGGGGCATTTGCTGGGGGGAGTGCTGGCGTCCGCGCTCCTGGGACCGTGGGCTGGGATGGTGGTCATCGCGACGGTCTTGATGGTTCAGTGCGTCCTGTTTGGGGACGGTGGCTTGACAGCGCTTGGGGCGAATTTCATCAACATGGGGCTGATTGGGGCGGGGGGTGGATACGCGATCCAGGCCAGCCTGCGGCGGGCGATCTCGGGGCCTCGTGGGACGCTGCTGGCGGTGATCGCGGCGGCCTGGTTTTCGGTGATTCTGGCGTCCGGGGCCTTCGCGGTGGAGCTCGCCCTTGGCGGGCGAGTTCAAGATTTTCCCTCGATTCTGACCTGGATGGCTCTTGTTCATGCCGGGATCGGAGTTGGCGAGGCCCTGATCACCGGCGGGGTGGTTCGTTATGTCCTTTTGCGCAGGCCCGACTTGCTGGAGATCGCGGACGGCGACGCCGAAGCCGACCGGACACGTGGTCGGCGGGCGACCGAAGCGGTCCTGGCCGGGTTGGTGGTCGCGCTTGCCGTGGCGGTCTTCCTGGCCCCGTTCGCCTCTGAGTTTCCCGACGGCCTCGAATTCGTCGGGAGTCGGCTCGGTTTCTTGAGCGATTCGCCGGGGCTCATGCCCGCGCCGATCCCTGATTATGAGCTCAAGTGGCCTGGCTTTGAACACGCCAGGATCGCGACGGCCTTGGCTGGCCTGGTCGGAACGCTGGTGGTCTTTGTCGTCGGCTGGGGGATGGCCCAGGCGCTTCCCGCTCCTGGTAAGCGTGGGGTCGCCGCGGATGTCGTCTGAACCCGGCATCGCCCCCCTGACCTCCTCGTGGCCGAGCAGGTTGATTGATCCACGAGCCGCCATCGCGCTGGCCACGCTTTATGTCGTCGCGGTGGTCGCCGTTCCGCTCGCATGGTGGCGGACGTTGGGGGGGCTTGCCCTCGGTTTGGCGTTCGTGATCGGAGTTTTGGGAATCACGCCCCGGGCCATCCTTGGTCGCTGGATGGGCCTGCTCCTGGTCGTCGCCTTCATCTCCGGCACCGCCGCGTTCGCGAGCGCGGAGCGCGCTCGGCTGGGACTCATCCCGACGGCCCTCGCCATGGCGGCCAAAAGCGCGCTCGCGGCCGCCACGATGCTCACGCTCACGAGCGCTTACCCTTTCATCAGGTTGCTCGCCGGCTTGCGTGGGCTCCACGCCCCCGGGCTTTTCGTCGATAGCCTCTATTTCATGGAGCGATTTCGCTATCTCCTGGTCGACGAGCTCGACCGCATGATGATCGCCAGGCGAGCCCGGACGTTTCGCCGATCGAGCCTTGCCTGGGGGTTGTTGACGGGATTGCTGGGGGGGCTCTTCCTGCGTACGCTTGAGCGTTCCCTGCGAGTTCACGACGCGATGCTCAGCCGTGGATGGACGGGGGAGCTCAAGGTACTCGACGAATGAGCCACGTTTGTTTCGGTGCCGTCCGATGAAGATCGACGCTCGAGCGCCTAAGGCGAGTCTCGCCCCGTCGGTTCGGGTGAGCCGGCTTGAGTACACCTACCCCGATGGTCGGCACGCCCTTCGCGGAATCGATCTGGCGATCGCGGCCGAAGAGTCGGTGGCTCTGGTCGGCCCGAATGGGGCGGGCAAGAGCACCTTGCTTTTGCACCTGAATGGGATCTTGCCGGGAAAGGCCAGACGGGGTGTCTTCACGCATTCCCATGGCCTGGAGGCCGGTTCGAGACCGATCGCTCGTTCGGGGCCGGCCGTCTGGATCGATGGATTGCCCGTGGACGATCGAAACCTCCGCGAGGCGAGGCGCAAGGTCGGGCTTTTGTTTCAGGATCCCGACGATCAGCTCTTTTGCAATACCGTCTTGGAGGACGTCGCGTTTGGCCCGCGGAATCTGGGGATGACCGCGGATCAATCGAGGCGGCGGGCTTTGGATTGCCTCGCGCGGGTTGGGCTTACGGAGGCGGCGGATCGGCCGCCCCATCATCTGAGTTTCGGCGAGCGCAGGCGGGTCGGCCTTGCCGGCGTGTTGGCTTGCGATCCGGTGGTGCTTGCCCTGGACGAGCCGACGGCCAATCTCGATCCCCGCGCCCGAAGACGGTTCATCGAGCTCCTGGGTGGGATATCCGGGATCAAGCTGATCGCGACCCACGACCTGGAGATGGTGCTCGAGCTTTGCCCGCGGACGGTGCTCCTGGACGGCGGCAAGGTGGTCGCCGATGGCCCGACCCGCTCGATCCTGGATGACGCCGTGCTTCTCGAGAAGCATGGTCTTGAGCGTCCACTCTCCCTCGAACTGAGGGCGCGTTTCGCCGAGGAACGGCGGGCCTGGGGCGAGGCACCGGGAGATACCCCCTGATCTCACCGTGATTCTCGGGGGGTGAATCGTTCGATCAGACGCTGATAACTCGGGATCCGACGCAAGGACGCGAGGTCGGGGTCGGCCCTGACGCCGGCGGCCGAACAGCCCCCTTCCAAGGAACGCCGTAACAGATCGACGGCGCGGGTCGGAATTCGCTCGTCGTTCGTCCTTGTTGATAGAAGGGCCAGGGCGCAGGCGGCGTTGTAGCATCGATTTGGTGTCGGGCTCTGGAGTAGCCGCTCGACATCGTCGACTGTCCCGGGGTCACCCTGGCGACCTCGCACCAGGGCTCGGAGCTCGATGGCGTCGATCAGATTGGGGTCGGCGGCGAGCGCCTGGTCAAGATAGTCGAGCGCGGCGTGGGGGTTGGACGCGCGTTCCAGCAGGGCCAATCCATGGAGAGCGCGGGCGTTTCGGGGGTCGAGTTCGAGAGCCCGTGAGAGGTCATCGCGAGCGCCTGGTGGGTCGGTGTGGAGACGGGCGAGCCCTCGAGCGACCCTGGCCAGTGGGTCACGGGGATTGCTGGTGATGAGCTCGCTGAACTGGCTCTCGGCCTCGGCCCGGCCACCGATTCGCGCGACGGCCTCGCCGATCGCGGTGAGGACCACGACGTCGCGGCGGCCGAGCGCGATCGCGTGCTCGAGGTCATCGCGTGCCCGGGCGGGCTGATCGAGCTCGAGATTGACCAGGCCCCGATTGACGAGTGCCTCGGCGAAATCCGGCTCGAGAGCGCAGGCGAGGTCGTAGGCTTCCTTGGCGTCCAGGAGTCGCCCCGAACGGGCCAGCGCGAGCCCGCGGTTAAAGTGGGTCCAGGCGAATCGCGGGCCGCGAGCGGAGCAAGCGGCGAAGTCGCCGGCGGCCTCGAGGAATCGTCCCTGGGCGAAGTGACAGTGGCCCATCACGAACCAGGTCCAAAACGATGTCACGTCAAGGGAGAGCGCCCGGCGAAGCGAATCCTCGGCCGCGCTGGGGTCGCCGGCCGCGAGCTGGGATTCACCGAGGAGCGTGAGCTCGTGGGCGCTTGACGCCCTCGTCTGGTTCGCTCGCCGACGGTTGAGCTCGGCCTTGGCGGCGTCGCCAAGGGCCGCGTGGTAACGCGCTCGCTCGGCATGGAGTGCCCCTGGGGCCGCGGAGACCAGTCGCTCGGCCTTGTCCAGGCGATCGATCGCCCGCGCGATCGCCTTGCGGCGGTCCTGCTCCGTGCCAAGCGCTGTCGCTAGCCTAACGCGAGCCCGTGATTCGATCAGGATCAGCTCGATCGCCTGGCCCAAAACCCGCTCGCGTTCCTCGGGCTCGAGCCGGGAGAGCCAGCTTGACGGGCGAGGGACCCCGTCGGCCGCGATCCCCAGCTCCGCGAGCGCCTGGTTCGCCGTGATCAGGCCCTGCTTGACCCGTCCGTGGTCGAGGCCAGACGCGGACAGCAGAAACTGGCTCTCGGTATAGTCGCGATCAAACGTCCGGGTCCGGACCCTCGCGGCCAGGTCGCGGCTCGTCTGGTAGGCAAGGTACGTCCCCGCCGCGAGCGCCCCCAGCAGCAGGACCGACAGGATCGCGACCGAGCTCGCGCTCGAAAGCGAAGGATGCCGGCGGATCCACT
This sequence comes from Planctomycetota bacterium, assembly GCA_021808995.1. Taxonomy (GTDB): domain Bacteria; phylum Planctomycetota; class Planctomycetia; order Isosphaerales; family Isosphaeraceae; genus JAKBAP01. The sequence goes on from JAKBAP010000002.1 coordinate 28,833, forward strand.
TGCGAGCGCGCTCGCGGACGCTAGGCTCGGGGCAGTGTTTCATGGGCCGGTCCTCGAGAAACCGTCGCAGATCCTCGGCGAGGTCGCGAGCGCGGGCGTAGCGCGAGTTCGGGTCGAAGCTCAGGCACTTGTGCGCCAGCGCGTCGAGGCTCCAGGGAATCCGGGGGCATCGAGCTCGCAGCGAGGGGGGGCTTTGGCGGTCGGCGTGCATGCGTTTGAGCGTTTCGAGGAAGGTCTTGCCTGGCGGTGGGTCGGGGAAGGGATGCTTGCCGCTGAGCATCTCGAAAAAGATCAGGCCCAAGGCATAGATGTCGGATCGCTCGTCGACCTGGCGTGGGGAGGTCTTTCCCTTGGGATTGAAGGCGTCGAGGTGCTCTGGCGACATGTAAGGAAGGGTGCCCCCGATCAGGGCCCTGCGCGCTTCCCCCTCCGATGCCGGCCGCTGCTCCACGGACAGGTTGAAATCGAGCAGCATGGGCGTCCCGTCGGACGCCATCAGAATGTTGGCGGGCTTGATGTCGCGGTGAAGCAGGCCACGGCTGTGCGCGTGCTCGAGCCCCTCCGCGAGGCGGGCCATGATCCAGACGGCCGCCTGGATCGCGCTCGCGCTTGAAAGAAACTGGCGGCAAGGCTGGTCTTGGTCGACCTCGTCGGCTTGCGTGACGTCGGCCCCGACACCCCTGGGATGCACGAGCCGCGAAAACAACGATCGAACTCGCGAGGCGGCGAGCGGGGTCGACATCCGGCCCACCGAACCCCCCACTTCCCCCTCAAGCGGGGCGAGAAGGCTACGGCCCGAGGAACGCGACCCACGCGGAGCCGTCCTGACCGAGCTTGGTTCGGCGGGCGAGGCACGGCTCACGTCGTCGATCGCCATCATCAGGCTCTTGCCATCATGATGCGTGGGATTCAAACCCCCCGATCGATCCAGCACCTGTGCCAGGTTCGCCCCGCCAAAGTACGGCATGCAGAGAATCCGAAGCCCTGTCGCCTGATCCTCCAGCACCGAATGCACGGGTACGATGTTCGTGTGCTGGAGCCGGGCCAGGTTCCTGGGCTCGTCTCCCTGCGCCCTCGAGACCTTGATCGCGACCAGTCGCCGGCCCAGGTTGAGCTCCTCGGCCAGATAAACCCGGGCGAACGCCCCTCGACCAAGCTCCAGCAGGATCTTGAACCCGAGGATCTCATCCCCTGGACCAGGCAGGCCGGTGCCTTCACCCGTGCCCTCGCCCCTCTCGGAGTCGGCTTGGCTTTGCCCGAACACCGATCGGGCCACCGTCGGTTGATCACGCCGACCGCTCCCTTCAAGCTCGAACCGCGCGGCGAAACACTCGCTCGGATCCCTGCTCGGGGCTTGGGATCCGCATGGGACCAGATGCTCGTCCGATCCGCTCGGGGCCTCCCAGAAGCGACCGATCGAGCCATCCTCGCGCGACGTCATCGATTCGTCGTCGATCCGCCAATTGTCCAGCGGATCGTCTCGTTCGATGCTCGAGGGATACACCTCGCTTGTCTTTCCCATGGTCGCCACCCGTCCCCTGAATCATTTCAGACCAAAAGCCGCCACATTCCAGCCTCTGTTATTAACTATGTCTCATACCGACCCGTGTCCAGGATGGGACGCGCGAACACCCGGACGGGGGCCGGCGGCGAGGAAAATTTCGTGATTCGCGAAGTAGACTGCTTTCGTGACCTAGCCTAGCTCTTAGGATGAGGGAGGATGTGGAACATGCCGATCGACGTGAGCGTGAAAACTCCGTCCGCGCCGACCAACGGGAAAATCCCGGTCGATGCCCATGCGGCGCGGCTAGCCCGAGAGTTGGCGAGTGAATTCGAGGCACCGGCGGCGATCCTCGACCTGGGTCAGCGTTCATGGGCGCGTGTGGAAGGGCGCGACGTGTCCCAGTTCCCTGGCCCTTACCAGACCGCCTCCGAAGCCGCGGGAAACGTGGCGGTCGTCCATGGCGACGTGAGCGTCTGGCGTCGCCAGGATGATCCCTCGATAGTCTGGTTGCTCATGCCCCTTGAGGCCCCGGACCGGCGGCGGGTGCTCGGCTGCGTGGGATTCGCCGACTGGAAATATCGCGGGATCTTGCCCGAGAGCGAGGGTGATTGCCCATGGGGCCCCCCCTGCCCCGACCAGGCGCTCGCGGCCTGGGGGCGGCAAGCACAGGCTCGGCTCCGCCCTCCCGAGGCTCTCCCTCCGTCGGGGGGTGTCGAGGGTGACGAGGAATGCGAACATACCGTGATTGGCAGGCTGATCCGCCGGCTGAGAATCTCGGACGCTCCCCGCGATTTTCAGTCGCTGGCCGCGAACGTCCTACGCACCTCGCTCAAGGTCGCGGCCGTCGTCTGGGTTCCCAAGGACCCCAAGGATCGGGTCGTGATGAGCGGCCATGTCGAGGGCGTCCCACCCCAGGCCTATCGCGCGTTTCCGTCCCCCTCGGGCCGCGACTCCACGGTCGTCTCGCGCGATGGCGAGGTCCTCATCCGCATCGGCGCGCCACTCGCCGTCCGCCGATACGCCTCGGTCGCCGCCGGCTCGCTCGGGTGGCTCCTGGCCGTCAACCCCTTGGGTGATCGATTGATCACGTCAAGCGACGTCGAACGGATGCAATACGTCGCATCCCTGATCGCGACCCAGCTCTCGAACAATCGAACCTATGGAGACCTGAAGGAATTGCTCTTCGGGATCATCCGTGCCCTGACCGCCGCCATCGACGCCAAGGACCCCTATACCTCGGGGCATTCCGAGCGGGTAGCCCGGATCGCCGTGCGAATCGCCGAGGAAATGGGCATCTCCGCCCCCAAGCGCAGCGACCTCTATCTGGCGGGCTTGCTGCACGACGTCGGAAAAATCGGGATCGACGATCAGGTCCTCAAGAAAACCGACCGGCTTACCCCGGCCGAGTACGAACAGATCCAATCCCACGTCGAAATTGGCGTGACGATCCTCAAGGATCTCAAGAAGCTCAGCCACATCATCCCCGGCGTCCGCCACCATCATGAGAGCCTCGACGGCACCGGATATCCCGACCATCTTCTGGGTGAGGAAATCCCGATCGAGGCTCGAATCCTGGCCGTCGCCGACGCCTTCGACGCCATGTCCAGCAATCGCCCCTATCGCAAGCGGCTCTCGCTGGCGCAGATCGACCGGATCTTCACCGAAGGCAAGGGCGTCCAGTGGGATCCGGTCGTGATCGAGGCCCTCTTCGCCTGTCGAGGCGACCTTGAGGCGATCCGCCAAAAAGGGCTCGGCGAAAGCCTGATTGGGGCCGTCAACGTGACCTTGGGCCAGCATTAAACCCATGGGGTCCGCCACCGGTCACTTCATCGCGCTGTAATCGGTGGGTTCCATGAAGACCGAGTCGACCTTCTTGACCAGGACGCCGTTCTTATGGCTTTCGGCGTAGACCTTTTTCCACTCGGGATCGTCGCTAAACGCCTTCCAGGTCGCCGTGGCGGCCTCGCGACTGGGAAAGGCGACCAGATAGATGAGCTTCGATCCCTTGCCGTCCTTGTCGTCGGTCGGGGTCCAGAAGCCGACCAGCTCCGCGCCATGCTTGGTTAAAAGAGCACAGGTATGCTCGCGAAATCGCGTGTGCAGATCGTCGAGCTTGCCTTCGTTAAGGTAATAGGTCCTGAGCTCGAAAACGCGTGGCGCGGATCGAGCGGACCCGGCGGCGGGGGCGGCCTTTTCGGTCGCGGAGAGCGAAAAGGCGGCGATGATCAGGACAAGGCCGGTGAGGGCGCGACGAATCATGACTGAGGCTCCAGGAGGGTTTCGAGATCGCCGCTTGGGCGGGTGACTCTCTTGTAGCACCCCGCCCAGGCGGTCGCAAGCCGCCGGCTCATCGGAAGCCGCCGGCGGGAGCGCCCTTGGCCGCGTCGGCGGGGAGCTGCTTGAATCGGTCCTCGAGCCGCTGGATCCGCGAGGAGTTATTCATCTGATTCATCGATCGGAGATTGCCCTCAAGCGATTGGTCGGCGTCGAGTCGCCTTGCCTGGCCGGCCGCGCCTCCGGTCGTCGCCGACGTGGGGGGGATGGGCTGAGCGCCCAGAAAGGCCGTTCCGCGATAGAGGGCGTAACGCGACGTCCCCTCGCGGGCGACGGCCGTCGCCAATCCCACCACCCCCTCCGCCAGGAAGACGCCGCGAAGGTCGGTCTCGCCCGAGATAAACTCGCCATTGCCGTTCCCCTTGATCCTCACCTGGACATGGGGCAGAAACGCGCGGGTCGCGGAGTCGCGCACGGTCACCCTGACGCTCCCCGCCTGGGGGTCCTCCAGAGTCTCGAGTTCGAGAGGCGAAACCAGCACCACGCCCGAGGCATAAAGACTCTCGCCTTTCATGATCACCAGATACGCCCCCTCGCGCTCGAGCGGCAACTCGATCGCCCGCGTGCCGAGCTCGCACGAGGGCTCGCCCAAGGGGATCTCTTTCTGAACCAAGGGGGCGATCCCCGCCAGGTCGATCGCGGCGATTCCCGAAAGGTCGCGCCGGCTGAGATAAAGCCGCATCAGGTCGACTGGGTAGACCTTGAGCTCGAGCTTTGCCAGGTTGCGATACGAGACCACGACGCGATTGGGCGGACCCTTGGGCGCGACGGCGGGCGAGGCACCGACGGGCGTGCCCGAACGCCTGGCGAGGGTGATTTCCGGAATTGACAGCTCCTTGCGAGACAACGAAACGACCGCGCTGGCCGCGTCGCGATAGCGGTCGGCCACCTGGCGATAGTATCCCAGGGCCCGGGCCGGCTCGTGGCGGGCGTCGTGGATCTGGCCGAGGATATAGATGGCTTGCCATTTGTTGGGGCTGGGCTCGTCGAGGCCGGCTGGGCTTTTGTAGACGGCCTTCGAAATGGATTCGGCCGCGGCGATCGCCTGATCGTGGCGGCCGAGCTTGAACGCCGCCAGGGCGCGGGCGTATTGGAAGCCGTCGATGAATCTGCTCTTGGGGCGGTTCCGCGCGAACCGTTCGGCGAGCGCGAGCACGGCCTGGTCGTCGCCTTCGTCGGAAACGACGCCCAGGAGCGACAGTTCAGCCTCGTCGGCCAGGGGATTGGTCGGCGCCATCGCCAGGAACAACCGGATCATCCGAGCGCCCTGAAGCAAGAGCTCGGGCCGGGTGACGCCGGCCAAGGCGAGCTTTTGACGGACCGACGGATCGGTCGCCGCGCGGCTGGCCGTCTCGATCACGACCTGCGAGAGCCCCAGGAAATCGCTCTCGAGCGCGGGCGATTCGGGATAGGCACGCCACAATTCGATCAAATGCCCGATCGCCTCCAGTGGCCGCCCTCGCTGACGCAAGAGCTCGCCCACCCGCGCGTCCTCGAGAAAGCTCGCCTCGATCATCCCCCTCCACATGATCATCGCGCGTTCGTATTCGTTGATCTCCTGATATCCAGACGCGATCGCGCGGAGCTGGTCGTAATTGAGCACCAGATCCGGGGCTTTTTCCTTGACGAGCTCGAAATCGCGGACGATCTCGCGTGGTTTCTTGAGCTCAAGGTTGGCGAGCAAGAGCATCCTGGCGGCTTCGCTCAGGAACTCGTCCCTGGGGGTGAATTGCTCGGTATAGGGTTCGAGGGCGGCCGTCGCCAGCGCGAACCGCCGGGCCTGAAACTGGGCCTTCCCCCGCGCGAAGAGCTCGTCGGGGGTGGGCTTGTAGGGGTCGGTTCCGGGCTCGCCGCGGGGGTGAATCGTGAGCCTCCCCGGCTCGCCCAGATGGCCCACGCCCGGATCCTCGGCGGTTCGCGCCCGTGGCGGGGGGACGCGATATTCGCCCGGGATCACCCCCGTGAGTTCGTAAGTGATCAGGCCAGGGTCGCGTTGGGGTCCAAAGGCAAGGGTCAACACCCCGTCGTCGAGACCGACGTAATCGGCCGACGACACGACCGAGCCCTCGACGAGCGAAGCCCCCGCGGGGAGGTAATCCTGAACGATCACCCCGTCGTTCATGTTCATAGGTTGGTTATTGAACGATGGGCGATTGGCCGTGAGCAGCACGCGAGTGGACCCGCCGAGCGCGACCTGGGTCGCGATGTTCTCGAATGGCTTGGGGTCGAGGATGGTCGCGAAGCCGGTCGCGAGCCGATGACCGTCGAGCTCGGATGGGGCCGGCGAATAGACCCTGCGCTCGACCACGACCTCCTGGCCCGCGCGATTGCGTTCGGGCTCGATCGAGCGAGTGAACCCCGACAACGTCGCGGCATATTCGTACCGACCGCGACCCTCGATCGCGAGCCCGATCGTGTTGGGCCGATCGAGCCTGAGGACGGCGGGCGGGGGCGTGAATTCGCGGCTCGCGCCGGCGCCGGCGACGTCGAGCGCGGCGACCTTGACCTCATTGACGGTGATAGTCAAGTGATAGTTGGTCAATGCCTCGCGGGCCTTGCCGTGGTATGCGGCGAGGGCGGCGACGGTCGGCCCGACGGCGGCGCGGGGCCGATAGCCGAGCCCTTGCCGGTTGGATTCGAGCCAGGCGATCGCGGGGGCGAGCTCGGGGGCCGTCGGCCTGGCCTTGGTCAGGGCCAGGGCGGAAATCGCCGTCGTCTCGATCGAAAGCGAGGGGGCCTGGATGGCGGCGTCGCTCCAGTGGATCCGATCCGGCCGGCCGGGGGCGACGGGCTCGCGCTTCGCCCGAGAGACGAGGATCGCGAGCGCCTCGTCCGCGAGCGCGGGCCGGTCGAGGCTGGCGAAGACAAGCGCCAGCCGGGCCAGGCTCGCGCTTGAGAGGCTCGCGCGCGCTCGGTTCAAGCGATTGGCCTCTTCAAAAGCCGCCTGCTTGCGCGTCGACAGCGCGTGGAGCACGAGGGCGCGTGATTCGTGGTCGCTCGTGCCAAGCCGGGCATAATCTTGCTTGAGATAGGCGAGCCCACGCTCAAGGGAGCGGGGATCGCTCACCAGGCCAAGCGGCTGGGCCGACGCGAGCGCCCACACGGCAATCGCGGTCGAGCGGCGATCGCTGGTCCCGGGTCCAGGCGGGCTCGCCTTGCCTCGATAAGGCGACGGCGAACGGATGGCCCACGACCAACCGCCGTCGTCGTTCTGGGCGGCCACGAGACCCGAGGCGAGCGAGCGCGCGCGGTCGACCAACCGATTCCCCTCGGGCGCGAGTCCGGCCTTGATCTGGCGCAGGTATTCAATGGCTTGCGCCGAGGCTAAGAGATCCGAGGCCCGATCGAGATTCGTCGGGCATGGGAACGCGGGAGCGGACATGGGCTCGCGCCCAAGCCGGCCCGATCCCAGCGCGATCTCGGCGATCAGGTTCGATTTCATCGGCGAGATCACGATCCGCATCGACGGCTGGCTGTATTCTCGACCTGGGGGTAATTCGAGCAAGAGGGTCTCGTCTCCCTGGCTTGAGCCGGCGGCGGAGGCGACCGCGTGAACCCCCCATGGCCGGACTTGGGCCAGAGTCGTGACCGCGTCATGTTGTTCCCCGAGCTGGGCCGTGAGCAAGAGCGTCAGCGACCCAGACGAGGGGACCTCGTACGGGTCAAAGAGAACCTCGGCGAGCCCACTTGGTCCCAGATCGACCACCATGGGAAACACCGACTCCCGTTCCCCCGACCGAATGGTCAGCCTCAGTTCGGCCTTGCCACGGGCGTCTCCGTGATAGAGCCGCGCCAGGAACCGAGGTCGATCCCCCTGGTTCACGATCATGGGCGCTCGCAGGTCGAGGAAAAACGACTTGCCGACCACGATCGACGTTTCATCCTGCCCGGCCAAGGTGTCCGATCCGGTCACGCCCCGAGCCAGGACGCGGTATCTGGCCATCGAGAGCGGCGCCTTGAAGACGACCTTGGCCTTGCCGTCCTTGCCCGTCACGACCCGCGGGTTCCAGTAAGCCGTCTCGGTCCGCATGGGGCGTGGAGGGGCCTCGCCCCCGCGGGCACCGGGCTCTAAACCTTCGCCCCGATCTCGACCGCCCTTCATTTCAGCCCCCTGGGTGCCGACGATGACAGGCGCTCTCCCCATCCCACCCATCCCCCCCATGAGGCGGTTCGCGCCACCAGGCCTCGCCGGTGCTTGCGCCAGCTCCACTTGTTTGCCGAGAATCGCGCCAAACCGCCCATCAAGGCGTTTCCGGTCGTCGGCGTCGGCTTTATCCGCGGCGGCTTTCTCTTGTTCCTCGACGACGGAACGAGCGACAGCGGTCGTTGGAGGTTCGTATCGAAATGTGTTTGTCGATCTGATGGCAAAGCAGCCCGAGCGGTTCTGATCGTAAAAAAAGGTGTCAATCGCCGGCCGCGGCTCGACACCGAGCCGCCAGATAGCCTGGTCGACCATGCCCAGGGACAATTCGGCCGAGACCGGTCGACCGATCTGGTCGGTGGTGGTGATGGCGATTTCGATCGATTCGCCGGGACCGACCGTCGATCGGGTGGGGGTGACCGTGAGCTTGAGATCGCGTTCGATCGCGAGGTCGAGCGAGGCCTGATCGAGTTTATCGCGCCACATCCGGGTCGCGGTGAGGCTCAAGTTGGGTGCCTGGCTGGGGATGACGTCCCATTCGAGCCGGTTGTCCCCCGCGTGGAGCTCGACCAGTTTGTAGGAGAGAATGCGATCGGCGTCCCAGGTGATGAGCGCGGTGCCGGCTCGGGCGCGACTGTTGAGATTGACCTTGGCCTTCTCGCCGACTTTCCAGGTCTGGCGATCGGCGAGGAGCAGGAGTTCGTCCTCGGACTCGGATCCCGAGATCACGACCTGCTCGTTCGCGTGGATGACGTTGCCAAATTGATCGACACCCTGAGCGTGGAGCAAGTAAGAACCCCCTTCCCGGTCGTCGAGACGAATCGAGGCCGTGGTTTTTCCGGTCGTGGGGTTGGTTTTCACGCGGGGTCCCTGGATCACGCGACCGCGTTCCGCTTGCTTTTCGAGCCTGAGCTCGAGCTCAACCCCGATGGGCTTTCCCTGGGCGTCGGTGGTCTCGAGAGTGGCAAGCGCTGTCTCGCCACTGACGTAGACTTGCCGGGGCAACGAGACTTGGATTCCGAACCCCAGAACGGCGACGCGGAGCTGGGCCTGGGCGTCGACGCCGTCCTCGGGAAGTCTGGCGGCGATCGTGAGCGCCTGATCCTCGAGAAAGTCGGTGGTTGGGAGCTCGAAGGCGAACAGGCCGGCCTGATCGGTCGACCCTCGCAGGATGCGTCCGTCGGGAAGGGTGACGACGACCGGTCGAGAGGCGGGAGCGCCATGCTGGTAGCGGGCCGCGACCGCTCCCTTGATGGTTTCGCCGCGATAATAGACCGTGCGATCGAGCTTGAACTCCAGGTCAAAGGGAAGCAACTCGTACGCCTGGACGGTGAATTTCCCGTGAAAGTCGCTCTTACCGGGCTGGACCAGATGGATCTGGTACTCGCCCAGGGGAGCGCTTGGGTCGAGACTGAGCTGCTCCTGGAAGGTGCCGAATTCCGAGAGTGAGACGTCACGGGCGGCGACGACTCGGCCCTGGCTGTCGGCGACCTTGAAATCATAGGCGGCCCCGGCGTGGACGGCGTATTGGCCCTGGTCGACCTCGCGGACGACGCCGCGAATTCGCACGGTCTGGCCGGGACGATAGACGGGGCGGTCGGTGTCGAGATAGGCGCGCGGCGTGAGCCCGATGGCGACCGTTCCAGGGATCGCCAGGGCGGTCCCCGCGGCATGCCGGCCATCGAGCACGAGACAGCTTAACGGCGTATTCGGGTCCTTGGCATGGTCCCAATCCTTGATCAGGACGCCGTCGGCCCCGGTGGTCCCATCCACGATCACCTGGCCGTTTTGGGCCACCAGAACCCTTGTTCCCGGTCGACCCCGGCCGGTTTTCATGTCTTGTGCATAGACCAGCACCTGATCACGTGAGGCTTTGATCACCGCGTCCAGGTCGCTGGCGATCACGAGGGTGGTGGCCTGGAGGGATTTTTCGTCGGACACGCGAACGACGTGGACGCCTGGCGATTCGAGGGGTTTGAGTTCATATTCACCGTCGACGGGCTTGTATCGCGCGTATCCTGGCACGGGGACGGTCCATGTCGCGTCGGGGGCGACCAGGCCGATGTCGAGGGCTTCCACGCCGGAGAGGGTGGTTTTCTTGCGGAAATAGGCCTCGGCGTCGAGCCTGTAGGTCGAGAAGGTCAGGGATTCGAGATTGCGGGTCGCGATCTTGAGCTTGGGAGATTCGCCGCCGCGGAAGACGCGAGGGGTAACGACGGCGAGATGCTTGGCCTCCATCATCTGGATTTCATCCCGCGCCTGGGTTCGCCAGGGCTCGAGCGTGATCTTCTTGAGTCGTTCGATCGCTCCGACCGGGTCGCCCTGGGCCTGGTTCACGAGCAAGGCGGCCTCGAACTGGGCGTTGGCCGCTTTTTCGGATTCCGGGAACCGCTGAATGAGCTCGTCCCAGGCGGCGACGGCCTGGGCGACCTGTTTTTCGTCGCTCAGGCTCTCGCCGATCTGGAAGAGCGCCTCGGGTGCTCGCGAATCGAGCGGGTTGTCCGCGACGAACTGGCGCCAGGCGGCCCTGGCCTTGGCCTGTTGGCCCGATTGCTCGAGGTCGTCGGCGATTTGCAGCCGGGCGTCCAGAATGGCTCGCTGGGCGTCGGTCCCCTGGGGGCCGTTGGGGAACTCCACGAGGTAGCGCTTCCAGGCCGCGATGGCGAGCTCGTAACGACCCAGCTCCTTGAGGACCCCGCCGATCTCGAACGACGCCGTCATCGAGAGCGCCGCGAATTCGCGACGGGCGGCGTCGGTCTCGAGCCTGAAATCCTGTTTTTTGAGAAATCGCTCGAGGGCGGCGAGGGTTTCTTCCGTCTCTTCGCCGGCCTTGTGCGTGGCCGCGATTTGATAGGCGGCGGTGACGGCCCGAGGATGGCCGGGATAGGCCGCCAGGAATTGCTTGAGGGCCTGGATCCCCCGGCTTCGGCTCGAGTCATCGGGAGGATCGGGGACCCCATGCGAGAGCGCGATTTCATGGAGTGCGTCGGCACGAATGGCGTCGGCGGCTGGCCTCGCGAGGGCTTTCGTGGTCGCCAGCTCGGCCGCCAGGTCGGAAAGGGTCGCTCGAGCGGCGACCGCCTGGCCGCCGCGACGGAGCGATTGACCCAGGGCGAGCCGCGCGGCGAATCGGCGCGGGTCGCCGGGGTGGTCCGCGAGGTAGCGATTGAGATCGGCGATGGAACGCGTTTCATTGCCGGCGGCCGCGCTCGCCCGGGCCATCACCAGGAGCAGCCTTGCTCGCTCGGCCGGGGAGACCGCGAGGGCGTGGGCCTGCTCGAGCAGAGCATGGGCTGCCTCGGGGTCGGGCTTCTGGAGAGGGTCCTTGGGCTCGAGCAGGCGAATGGCGATGTCGTGATAGACACTGGCCAGAGCGTCCTTGCGGGCTCCGGAGAGCAACTCGCCGGTGATTTCTTGCAAGAGCGCGAGGGAGCCTTGAGGGTTGCCTTCCTTGGTTTCCAGGTCGGAAAGCGCGCCGGCGAGCTTGGCGTGAAAGCGCCCGTGGGGGTTTTGCCCGAGCGCGCGTTTCAGGACGGCCCGAGCCTCGTCCCGCCGACCCGCGAGCCTTCGGGCATTGGCCTCGAGCAACGCGAGAAAGCTCCGCGTGTCAGGGTCTTTTTCGTCCTCGATCCGCCTGGCCAGGGTCTGGGCCGCGACGTCGAAACGCCCCTCCTCGATCGCGTCGATCGCCTCGGCGGGGGGCAAGGGCGCGGGGGGCTCGAGTGCTTTCTTGCCGGCCGCGACCATGGGCTCATCCGCCGAGAGCATCGCGACCGCCTGATAACCGACCGCCATCGTCGCGACGACCACCCCGATCCCAAACCTCAAACGGTTGCTGGTAATCACGATGTTTCCTCCCCGTGATGGATGCTCGCGCTCAGCCGTGACCGATCGCACGCGGCCACGCGATGGCTGTTCGCTGATTATGACGATCGAAGCGGTCGCCCTGATTGGGAAAATCTCGCGGATTGGACAAACATTTTCATCGAAACTCCGTCCCGATGCCGATTCGATTCCGTAATAAGTCCCGATCAAAGGTCGCGGACGGCCCATGATCTGGGTGGAATCCCTGGCCCAGGCGCTGGAAAATGACGCTTCGCTCGATTGAGTCGGTTCGCGAAATGCGTTCTAATCTGAGATTGGTGACGGCTGGGCACGACGGCCGTCCAATCAGTCAACGATCGATCACTGGGTTTCTTAGACGACTTCGAGCGATTTTCGGTTCCGGATGAGCCCGCTCCGCGAGATCCCTATTTGAGCGAGGCCAGGCTCTGATCCTGAAGAGCCTTACTCTACAGCATGTTACGTCGAATTGTCGGAGTTTTTTGGAAAACCCTGTCGCGTTCTGTCGGCGGATCACGACTTGCTTCGTGTTAAGGGCAGCCCGAACTGCTTGGTGACACCTCCTGATTCGTATCGCGTCGAATTCTTGGTTTCAAGGGAAAGCTGGTTTGGAGGGTGTGGGTGCGTTTCAAGTCGCCCAGGAGTGGCTTGTGGGGAGGGGCCGAGCGATCGGGGTCGCCGCGGTCGCGCTCGTCCCGGTCCAGGAACGTTGGGCCACGATTTGAGACGCTTGAGACTCGGGTTCTGCTTTCTGGCGACCTCTATCAGCCCTTCGGGAACATGGAGCGAGCGGTCGCCCTTGAGCATGGA
>JAKBAP010000189.1 GCA_021808995.1 Planctomycetota bacterium
GGATCGCGAGCTGAAACCCCATCACCGCCCCGTGACGACTTCTTGAGCGAGAACGCCTGATAAATTGGCGAGGAGCGTTAGCCTCGCCGCAACCGCCAGATTTCTCCCTCTCGTCAGCCTATAATGAAAAACAAACCCTCGGGTCCCCCGATCAATGGCATCAAGGGCCTCGATGAGATTTCCTCGGCCGAATGGCACAAGGTGTGCATCTAGAGAGTTTCAATCCTCGCGGAATTTACTTGGCTTCTTCCCGGTTGTTTTACTCCGACGGAGGGCAAGGTCATGACTCCTGGACCGGTTCGCGAAATCGCACCCCCCGCCTGGCCACTTCCGTTGATCTCAATCCATACCAAGGGTCCGCGTCGGACCTGATAGGATTGCCTTGACCTGCGCTCTTGGGTGTGTAGGATAAGGTCGCGTAAATCTTGACGGTGAGCGGAGGTGCCACGTGGATCGCGTGGTCAGGCCCCGTGGGACGTCTGGATGTCGTTGATCGACCATCCGAGACTGCGACCCTTATCCGCCTGGCGCGTTGAGCACCAGGGTCGGTTGCTTGTTCGTTTGGATGATCCGGCCGGTGCGATGATCCAGCCGGTCTTTCTGAATCTTGATTGGTTTGAGCAGGTTGGCCGCCATTTTGACGGTCAGTCGAGTCTTTCGGACATTCAGGCTCGGGTTTTGCGGTCGACGGGGCTGTTCCTGACCCTGGCGAGTCTTCAGGAGTCGGTCGCCTATCTTGACTCGGCGATGGTCCTGGATGGTCCGACGTTTCAGGCGTTTGTCTCCGAGTTTCGGGCGACGGGCCGGCGGCCGGCCTCGCATGCGGGGCGATCCTACGCGGCCTCCGCGCGGGCGCTCGAGGCCCAGCTCGATCAATATTATTTGACCAACGATGGGGCTGGCCGACCGAATCCCCCGAACTTGGACGCCGTGCCTGTCCGCGCGATCTTTAGCCCCCATATCGACTTTAAGCGGGGCGGGACGGTCTATAGCCACGCTTATCGCGAGCTTGTCGAGCGGTCGCGGGCGGACGTCTTCGTGATCCTGGGTGTCGCGCATCGCGCCTGCCGGCGGCGATTCGTGCTCACGAGGAAGGATTTCGAGACTCCGCTCGGGCTCGCCCGGACCGACCGGGCCTATGTCGATGCCTTGATCGGCCGCGCGGGCGAGCGGTTCCTTGATGACGAGCTTGCCCACCGGTCCGAGCATTCAATCGAGTTCCAGGTCGTGTTTTTGCAGCATGTCTTGGGCGCGCGTGCCGACTACAGCATCGTCCCGATCCTGGCCGGCTCGTTTCACGACTTGATGCGGGAGGGGCACGACCCTGGCGACGATCCCGAGGTCGCGGCGTTTCTGGGAGCGCTCGAGGAGGTCGAGCACGCGAGCGGCAAGCGAGTCGTGTATATCGGTGGGATCGACCTCTGCCATGTCGGGCCCGAGTTCGGCGATCCCGAGCCGGTCACGGACCAATTCGCCCAGCACGTCCGCCATTTCGACCAGGCAATGCTCGAGAGAGCCGCCGCGACCGATGCTCGAGGCTGGTTCCAGACCGCGGCGACCGTCCAGAATCGATTCCGAGTCTGCGGACTGGCGGCCGGATACTCGATGCTCAGGACCATCGGCAAGGGCGAGGGCAAGCTGCTCCGTTATGATCAGGCCCTGAACACCGAGCGGACCTGCTGCGTGACCTTCGCCAGCATGAGCTTTCACGCCGAGGAGCCCCCCGCCACTGGCCGTCGGGATCACGACCGGGTTGAACTCAAGCTCGTGACCGAGATCGAGTGAGCCGTGCCGGGATTCACGAGAGACACGGGGGGTGCCCGATCGAGTCGCTCGGGTGGTCGCGGGCCTCGCCGTCTGGTTTCGCGAGCGAGCTCGCTTTACAATGGAATCGGCGTGGAGCTGGGTCGAGGCGGCGGCGTGAGGCGAGGGGTGGCGCGGGTGTCCGAAACGCGTGGAAGACTGGTCATCGTGGGGATCGGGGACGACGGGCTTGCCGGCCTCACCGAGCCCGCGCGGCGGACGATCATGGCGGCGGATTACGTGCTGGCGCCCCCTCGGGCGCTTGCGTTGCTCGACGCGGTTCCTGGGATCAAGGTCGCTCTCGACCCTGAAATGGGGGTGGCGGCCCGCCAGGCCAAGGAGGCCCTCGCCCATCGCCAGCCCGTCCTGGTCACGGGTGGGGACCCGCTCTTTTATGGGGTGGTCCGCTATCTCGGCGACCGGCTCGGGAAGGACGCCTTCGAGGTCGTTCCCCATGTGAGCTCCATGCAGCTCGCCTTTGCCCGCATCAAGGAAAGCTGGGACGACGCCTATCTCACAAGCCTCGCCGGGCGGCCCATTGAATCGATTGTCGACCGGATCCGAACCGCCGAGAAGGTCGGCCTGTTCTCGAGCGATTCAACACCGCCGGGGCGGCTGGCGCGGGACCTCCTGGATCGTGGGATCGACTATTTCCGGGCCTATGTCTGCGAAAACCTGGGCTCGCCCGATGAGCGCGTCACCCAGGCGGAGCTCGCCGACCTGGTGGGGCTTGAATTTCATCGGCTCAACGTGGTGATCCTGATTCGCAAGCCGAATCGGCCGGATCGGGCCAGCAGGCAGGGACGGCACCGGATGTTTGGCAATCCGGACCAGGCGTTCGCCCAGACCCTTCCCAAGCGGGGCCTGATCACCCAGGCCGAGGTCCGAGCGATCGCGTTAGCCCAACTTGACATTCGAACGACGTCGGTGGTGTGGGACGTGGGGGCGGGTTCCGGGGCGGTCGCGATCGAGGCGGCCCAGCTCGCCAGCGAGGGGGTGGTCTACGCGATCGAGCCCGAGCCCTCGGACATTGGCCTGATCGAGGCCAACGCCGAGGAATTTGGCGTCCCCAACGTCCGGACGGTCCTGGGCCGAGCGCCCGAGATTTTCGCCTCGTTACCGGAGCCCGACGCGGTTTTCGTGGGGGGGACGGGGCGGCAGGTCGACCAGGTGGTGACCGCGGCGTTCGACCGGCTCTGCGAGGGGGGGAGCCTGGTCGTGAACGTGGCGACGATCGAGGGGCTGGCGGCGGCCCATCAGACCCTGAAAAACCTCCACGGGCAGGTTCGGGTCTGGAATGTCTCCATCGCCAGGGGCATCGAGCAAATGGACCGGCTCCGGTTCGAGGCGGTCTCGCCGAGCTTTCTCCTGGCCGTCACCAAGCCCGGGCCCGCCGAGGACTGAGCGTGCCCGCGGCCCTCGTTTTTGTTCGCGGATTCGCTCAAAGAGGAGTCAGGCATTGATGGCCGATACGCCGGAGGAAGAGCTCGACCTGATCGCCGTGGGGGCGCATCCCGACGATGTCGAGATCGCTTGCGGGGGGACCTTGGCCCGGCTGACCGAGCTGGGCTATCGGGTGGGGATCGTCGACCTCACCGACGGCGAGCCGACCCCCGGTTCGCCAGGGCCCGAGGTCCGGCTCGAGGAAGCGCGCAAGGCCGGCGAGATCCTGGGCGTCGCCATGCGTGAAAACTTGAACCTGCCCAATCGCCGGCTCTTCGATTCGTTCGAGGCCCGGGTCGCCCTGGGCAAGATCTTTCGCCGTCGCCGGCCGAAGGTCGTCCTTGGCTTCGCCGGTAAGACGGTCCTGGCCTCGCCAGACCATTATCAGGCGATGCTGATCACCGACGCGGCGGTGTTTTACAGCCGGCTCTCCAAGTGGGACGAGTATTTCGACGGGCTCGCCACCCACGCCGTCACCAATCAGCTTGGGTTTCCGATCGGCCTCCATGGATTGGACTTGCCCGAGTCTTCCGGTTACATTGTCGCCGACATCGGGACGACTCTCGCGCGAAAGCTCGAGTCAATCGCCGCCTACAAAACCCAGTTTCCGCCCGCCAAGTCGGGGATTTTTCGCACGGTCGAGGCGATGAATCGGTATCAGGGCGCGACGGCGGGATTCGAGGCCGGCGAGGTCTTCGTGACGTATCGGTCGGTCGGCGTCGGAGATCTGATGAAATGGGCTAGCCCGGCCCATGGACGTCCCTAGGGGGGGTCGCGGGCGAGGACGGCGACGGTCGTCGGTGGTTAGGGCTGAATCTGGCAGGGGAAGGGTGACGCTCCGTGAAGATGCTCTCGCGATTCTTGGCCTGGCTCACGCGCCTCGTGGACGCGGGATCGCCATCCGATGAGGACAAAACCGAGGAATTCGCGACACTCTCGTCCTTCACGTTGCTTCCGGGCCGGCTCAAGCTCCGCGTTGGCGTCGTCTCGGTCACCGGGAATTATCGCGAGCACAACGAGGACAATTTTTACGTCCCTGGGCGCAGATCGGTCCAGAAGGAGGGGGGGCATGACAGCAAGGCCGAGGCTGAGTCGCTGACCCTCGACCCGCCGACCCTCTTCATCGTGGCGGACGGCATGGGGGGCCAGCAGGCGGGCGAACAGGCCAGTCTCATGGCCGTCGAGTTGATTCCCCGGGCGATCGCCAAGCGGTTCAGCCCCGAGCCCTGCGAGCCGGGGCGCGCGAAAGAGGCGATCCGCGAGGCGATCGCCGAGGTGAATCAGGAGATCCTGGGCAGTTCGGGGGCGGTCAGCCATTTTAACAACATGGGCACCACGATGGTGCTTGCCCAGTTTTGCAAGGATCGGCTCTTTGTCACTGGAATTGGTGATTCGCGGGCCTATCGCCTTCGCGACGGCCGCCTGGAGCAGCTCACCAGCGACCACTCGCTCGCCGATGCGCTCTGCCGGGCGGGGACGATCACCCAGGAGGAGATCCCGACTCATAAGTATAAAAACGTCCTCTATCTGTACCTTGGTTGCAAGGACGCCCGCAATGGACCGGAGGAGATCCGGATCCTCGACGTTCGCCCTGGCGACCGTCTGATCATGGCCTCCGATGGTCTCACCGGCTGTGTGCTCGACCGGGAAATCGCCCGCGTGCTGGGAACCGTCGACGACCCTCAGGAAGCCGCTGTCATTCTCAAGGATCTCGCGCTCGCCAACGACTCCAAGGACAATATTACCTGCCTGATCGTGCACGCGGTCCCGCACGCCGAACCCACGGAGGGCGCGACCCCAGGCGGCGACTCGGTCGACCGCGAACCGGGCGCGTAATGCGCCGTTAACCATGAGAAACCGATGACCTCGCTGGACGACTTCACCGCGAACGTCGCCAGCTCCGGGCTGATCGAGCCCGAGATCCTGGCCCGGCATCGCGCGGCTCTCGAGGGCCAATCGCTGGCGAAACCCGCCCTCGAGCTGGCCAACCGCCTGATCCATGGGGGCTTTCTCACCCCTTACCAGGCCCGCAAACTGCTCGAGGGAGCGACTCGCGGCTTTTTCCTTGGCGGCTATCGCTTGCTCCGCCCGCTGGGGGAAGGGGGCATGGGAAAGGTCTACCTCGCCCAGGGACCCGCCCTCGATCGCGTCGCCATCAAGGTCCTTCCTCCCAAGAAAATCCTCGAGGAGGAAAACGCCCTCGTCCGGTTCTATCGCGAGATGGATCTCTCCAGGCGCTGCCTGCACCAAAATCTGGCCAGGACCATCGCCGTCGGGTCCGAGGGCGATGTCCATTACATGGTCATGGAGTATATCGCCGGCAAGAGCCTCTTCGACATGATCAAGGACACCCGCCACGGCCCGCTCCGCGTCCCGGACGCGGCCCGCCTGTTTCTTCAGCTCGCCGACGGGCTCGAGGCCGCCCACCTGGCCGGCCTCGTCCATCGGGATATCAAGCCCTCCAACATCATGATTACCCAGACGGGCGATGTGAAACTCCTCGACATGGGGCTCGCCCGCGCGGTCGACGAGGACGCCGGCCTCACCAAGGCCGGCGTGGTCCTGGGCACCCTCGATTACGCCAGCCCGGAACAACTCCGCGACGCGGCCTCCGCCGACATCCGAAGCGACCTCTACAGCGTCGGCTGCACCCTCTATTTCGCCCTCGCCGGCCAGCCCCCCTTCGAGGGGGGCAACATGATCAACAAAATCTTCCGCCAACGCATGGAAGACCCAGAACCCGTCGAGAAATTCGCCAAGGGGGTCCCGACCGCCTTCGGTGCCATCGTTCGCAAGTTGATGAACAAAAAACCAGAGGAACGTTATCAGAATTGCACCGAGCTCAAGATCGACCTCGCGCGCTGGCTCGACCCCGCCCGCTTGCGTGCCTCGTTAGGCGCTGACGCCGAGGCCGCTCATGCCTTTCAACCTCCACCACCCGAGCTCCTCGACGACGACATCCGATTGCATGACTCGGTTTCCGATCCCTCGGGCTCCCTGTCGCTCCGCGACCTGGGAAGCCCACTTCCCTCACCACCACCACGACGACGTGAGCCCCCTCCTCCACTTCCGGCCTCGTTTCGGCCCCCCCCCTCCAAGTCCCGCGGGGCCTCCCGGTCCATCTCCGACGACTCCCGATGGCTGATCCAGTTCGGAATCGTCGCGGCCCTGGTCGGAATCGTGGCCATCGTCGCGATCTCCCTGTTCTATCATTCCTGAGTATTGGCGCGGAAATTGCTGTCATTTCTTACGTTACGCCTTGTCCCTCGAAATCCGTCGTTCTGGAAATCCTCAAATGTCGACCGCCCTCGTGACCTCCGAAACCAAGACCAACGCCTACGACCACCGCCAGGTCGAATCCGTCGTGGAAATGAGCCTCCTGCTTCCTGGCGACTGGGCCCGAAGGCTCCACGACCAGGCGAGGCGGGAACACGTAACCGTCGGCCACCTGCTCCGCGATCTGATCGGCCACGCACTCGCCCAAAAAGCCTGACATGCCCCACCACCGAGCCCCCTCGAGCATCCGGCCCGAGGGCTCTCGGTTCGCCTGCCCGCGGATTCACGACCGGGATCCCGATTCCGCGGACAAGGTAAACCGACGTACAGGATTGCCCTTGCGATCCTGACCGGGGCGCGGGAGAATTCCCACCTTGACCTCGGACCCGAGAGCAAGGGGATTCGCCTTTGACGGCCACGGCGCGTGACTCGCTTTGGAACAATTTTCATCCCGCCGTTTCGGGCTGGTTTCGCGACACACTGGGCGAGCCGACACCCGCCCAGGCCCAGGGCTGGCCTGCCATCGCGGCCGGCCAGGACACGCTCATCGTCGCGCCGACTGGCTCGGGAAAGACGCTCGCGGCGTTCCTGGCCGCTCTCGACCTGATCTGGAAGACACCCGATCATCCCCCGGGTGTCCGCATCCTTTACCTTTCGCCTCTCAAGGCTCTGAACCAGGACGTGGCGCGGAATCTGGAGCACCCGCTTGAGGGAATCCGAGCCCGTGCTCAAGAATTGGGATCCAAGCTCCGTCCGATCCGGGTGGCGATTCGTTCGGGAGACAGTACGCCCGCCGAACGAGCGCGGGTTGCCAGGAACCCGCCCGAGATCCTGATCACGACGCCCGAATCGCTGCATTTGTTGCTTACAAGTCGGGCACGCGAGATCCTTCGTGGTGTGACTCACGTGATTCTGGACGAGATTCACGCGATTTGTGGAGACAAGCGTGGGGTGTTCACGGCGTTGTTGCTGGAGCGACTTCGGGAGCATGTCGGCCGGTCGTTCGTGCGGATCGGGCTCTCGGCGACTCAGCGCCCGCTTGAGGAGGTCGCCCGGTATCTGGGGGGGCGTGGGCGTGGGCCTGACGGCGAGTGGCGGCCCCGGCCGGTCACGATCGTCGACGCCGGTCTGATTCGGCGGGTTGATCTCAGGGTGCTCTGGCCGGGTCTCGAGCCGATCTCGACCGAGGCCGAATCGGTCTGGCCGGCGATCGAGCGGACCTTGCTTGAGCTCGTGGCCGAGCATCGTTCGACGATCATCTTCGCGAATAACCGGCGTCTGGTCGAGCGTCTTTCGACGAGGCTGGGTGACACGGCGGCGGCACTGGCCGATCCTGAGAACGCGCCTGCGCCTGAGTTCCGAGCCCATCATGGCTCGATCAGTCTCGAGGAGCGGAGGGCGACGGAGGACGCGCTCAAGCGCGGGGAGCTGGCGGCCGTGGTGGCGACGGCTTCGCTCGAGCTGGGCATCGACATGGGGGCGGTCGACCTGGTGTGCCAGGTGGAGTCGCCGGGTGACGTCGCGCGGGGTCTTCAGCGCGTCGGGCGCGCGGGCCACGCGGTGGGTGGCGTGGGCAAGGGGCGGATCATCGCCAAGACCCCCAGCGACTTGCTCGAGGCCGCCGCCGTCTGCCGCGCCATGCTCAGGGGCGAGATCGAGCGCCTGTCCGTCCCTCGCGGTTGTCTTGATATCCTTGCCCAGCAGGTCGTCGCCTGCGTGGCCGTCCGCCCCTGGGACGCGGCCGAGCTTTATGAGCTCGTTCGGTCCGTCTATTCCTATGCCGACCTCACGGCCGGGACCTTCGAGAGCGTGCTCGCAATGCTCTCGGGGCGGTTCTCGCCAGCCGATTTTCGCGACCTCCGCCCGCGAATCTCCTGGGATCGCGTCCACAATCGCCTGCTGGCCCTGCCGGGCACCCATCACGCCGCCCTCATGGGGGGTGGGACCATTCCCGACACCGGGCAGTTCCCGGTTTATCTCGGTGACGGGGGACCCCGGCTCGGCGAGCTCGACGAGGAATTCGTCCACGAAAGGCGTATCGGGGACGTCTTTTCCCTGGGCACGGCCACCTGGCGCATCGAGGCCATCGACCCCCACCGCGTGCTCGTCAGCGGAGCGCCCGGCACGCCGGCCACCACCCCATTCTGGCGCGGGGAAAACACGTCGCGATCGTTTGAGCTCGGCACCGCCATGGGCGCGCTAGCCCGTGAAATCGCCGAGCGTTCCCGCGACCCCGAGCTCATCCCCTGGCTCGAGGACGAATGCCGCCTGGAGCCCGAGGCTGGCCTGCGCCTGCGCCAGTACATCGATAGCCAGGTCCGCCTCGCCGGCGATGTCCCCAGCGACCAGACGACCCTGGTCGAATCGTTCATCGACC
Source organism: Planctomycetota bacterium (assembly GCA_021808995.1). Classification (GTDB taxonomy): domain Bacteria; phylum Planctomycetota; class Planctomycetia; order Isosphaerales; family Isosphaeraceae; genus JAKBAP01. Next base: position 8,900 of record JAKBAP010000189.1, read on the forward strand.
CGACCGGCGAGATCGGCCTCGCCATCATCACCCCCTTCGGACGAAAGCTCCACCACGCCCTGGCCATCGCCCTCGAGCGCGAAATCCACGACCGCCTGGGCGTGACCCCCGCTTGCCTTCACGCCAACCAGGGCATCTTGCTGCGGCTCCCCAGGATCGACCCCCCGCCACTCGACCTGCTCGATCGCCTCACTCCGGAGCGCGCGATCTCGTTCATCCAGGCTGGACTCATCGATACCCCCCTTTTCGGCTTGAAATTTCGTCAAAACGCCGCCCGGGCGCTCCTGTTGCCCCGTCCCGACCCCGGCAAGCGAACGCCCCTGTGGCTACAGAGACTCCGGGCCAAGGACCTGCTCCAGAAGGCGCGTCAGTTTCCCGACCACCCCATCATCGTCGAGACCGCCCGTCAGTGCCTCGACGACGAGCTCTCCCTCGCCGAGCTGTCGGTCTATCTCGAATCGATTCAGAATGGTTCGATCACCGTCAACCGACGCGAGGGGGAAATCCCCTCTCCCTTCACTTTCGAGCTGTTATTACTGTTTAGGGCCACTTATATTTATGAGTGGGACGAACCCCGGCGGCCGCGCCAGGGGGACCCTGGGTCCATTGATCAAGAGATGCTTCTATCGCTGCTGCGCCGACCTCCCGGCGAGCCGGCGTTTCAACCCGAGATGGTCGGTCGGCTCGACGAGCGGCTCCGCGGTCGGTCACGCCCGCCCCGGACCCTGGACGAGGCCGCCGAGCATCTTCGCGCCCTGGGCGACCTCGCCCCCGCCGAGGTCGGGGCCGCGCTCGCGGCCTTTCTCGGCGAGCTCGAACAGCAGGGCCGGGCCAGGCTCGTTTTGCTCGCCGCCGACCCCCGCCGGCCGCGATGGCTGGACATCGAGGCCGTCGATCGTTACGAGATGGCGTTTCCCAGGGGGAAG
>JAKBAP010000190.1 GCA_021808995.1 Planctomycetota bacterium
CAGGCAATTCGTCGTGCAATATCCCGTGGCTCAAATTGCTCTCGAAGCTTTTCCAGCCGCCCGTGGACATCTTCAACGAGTCCCCCGCGATTCAACTCCCGAAACCGACGATCCTCGGCCTCCTTCTCCCGCAGGGCATCGGCGATCCGTCGACGGCTTTCCTCGTCGAGTGCGGGCTGGAGCAAGCGCTCGAGGCCATCGAGTAGCTTCTGCTGAACCGCTGGCGCGGAGAGGTTCTCGATCCGCCCGATCAGAGTGACCCATCGCGCGACGTCGTTGCCCGCGAGTTTCAGAATCAGGCATTCGCAGGCGCGGATCTGATTCAGAAAATCGAGCTGGCTGGCTCCTCCCGCGCCCTCTTGCGACCAATCGCGCCAGCGAGGCCGGACGGTGGATTGCGACAATCGCCGTTTCAGCATCCCCTCGAGCAGCCGCCAGGCCGCGTTGGGCTGGTCTTCCGCGAGTTTCTTGAGCACCTTGACCCGATCATCGACCGACGATGCGGTCCCTGGAAACCAAGGTGAGAGGATCTCCAAGAGGCTGGTTCCCGGCGGGCCGTCCGGTGCCGCGTCGTCGAGCTTGGCCAGGATCTGGCAGGCACGTGAAAGGTGGGCAGGATCCCAGGCCAGCACCTTGAGCGCCGTCAGAAGGCCCGAGCCAGGCACCCACGCACGGAGCGAAGCGTTTTCCGTGTCGAATAGCCCGGCCAGGATCGTCGTCGAGCCGTCAGCCGCCTCGAGGAATCCGTCTGGCGCCGCCTCCGCCAGCAATGGCAAGAGCGGACCGAGCGAGGCCCAACGCAGCTTGTCCTGCCTCTTGAGCAATTTCGTCACAGTCGCGCCGATCCAACTCTGGACGCTCGACGCCTTGGGCGACCGATTGGGATTCGCGCCCAGGATCGCCAGGGTTTCAGCCAGGCCCTCGCGCAGCGCGTGGGAATGCTTGAGCCCAATCCCCCGAATCCTTGCGTTAATCCGCTTCACGGGAGGAAGCTCGAGCGCCGGATCATTCTCTCCCAGCACCTCGATCGCGACTTTCTCGAAGCGTTCAATCTGATCGGGCGAGACCGATGTCGCGAGAAAACGCCAGGCATCCTCGAGCGAAAGGAAACGGTATCGCGTCCCACTGAGAGCCAGTGGTGGGTCGGACGTGCTTTCCCATCGAGCGGCGAGATCGACGATTTCCCGATAGGGCCGATCGGCAAGCCTTGCGAGCGCGGATCGATCGGCCTCGAACTCGCCGTCCCAGCTACCCGCGAGAAGCAGTGGCGTAAGTCGCGAGGCCTGTTCCGCGCGACTCCATTCGGGATTGGCCGTGCCCGAGAACTGGGCCAAGACGCGCTTCAAGATCGTCAGACTTCGTCCCGTGTTTCGCACGGCTTTGTCAACCGTCTTTTCGCCGAAGCCGGAATCCTTGAGCGCTCGCGTGATGTCGTAAGTGCTCGGTCGCCGAAGGATGATTGTAGTGCCCGATCTCGGCGCGATCCCGGTTACGGGAAGAATGACGCGATGGCCTTTCCGCGTCGCCTCCGCGACCAGCTCTTGCTCGAGGGAAAGCTTCGGGTGTGGGATCAGAAGTAGCCCGGCGTCGGTCGCGGATGCGACGTTCCGCCAGGCCTCGCGGGTTTCGACAATCAAGGCTCGCGCGGCCAGGCGATCCGCGCGAACGGGATCCTGGCCATAGGCCGCGATGAAATCGAGGACGTCGGCCGGCGATCGAGCTTCGATGTTCAGAACCTGCTCGGAACCTTCGAGCCAGCGCGTCAGTTGATCAACCCCCTCCTCTCGCGACGCCAGGAAAACCTCGGGTTTGAGGCTCGGGTCCGTGAGGTTCTGAAGATTCGCCCAGTGATCGTCGAGGGTGGTCACCCCTTGCGGCTTTTCGCCGATGCATTCCGCGAACCAGGCATCGACAGAGGGTGCTTGCTCGAGCCATTCCTCGAGGTTCGCGGAATCGTAGACCCTCACGTCCTTCCAAAGGCCACGTGCACGCTCTTTCGTAATCCACTTGCCCTTGTCTTGCCATTTTCGTGGCGTGACAAAGATGAACGTCACGTCCCCTGGCTCCAACCCGAGGGCATCCTTTTCCCGTTTTTCGAAGTCTTTGTTCGCCTTGTCTCGAGAATTCTGGTTGACGCTCAACTCCCAGACGCTCACACCCTCTGGAACGAAGGCGTCATTTCCACCTGCCTCGAGCCAACCGTCCCAACCCGGCCGCTGAACTTGCTCCCCCGCGGGGAACTCGATTCGCCGGATGTCCTTCCCGGTCGCCCAGATCAGACGCCGGACCAGTCGTGGGAGGGTCGCCTGGGCCTGGTGCAAATCGGCCCATTTTTGAAGTTTGAGCGCCCTCACCCAGGATCGATGCCCCGGACCCCTCAGAGTCTGAATCATGCCTGGAATCCTCTTGCGCGCCCTCGAGCTCTCCAAGATGTCGGCCGGGAACTGGCCCCGGTGGCTGGCCGCCAATTCCATGAACTTTTCCCAGTTCACGCTATCGGGATCGAGTTTCAGGCCCTTGGCGTGCGTTTTGAGAATCTCCGTATCCAGAGGAGGCGGAGCGAGACCCCGCTCCAGCCGGCTGATGTTCGCGGGATCAAAACCGTTGCGCCGGCAGTATTCACGCAAGGTCAGGTCCAGCGCCCTCCGCCTGGTTCGATAAAAACCACCAAAACCCGAGCCCGCCATCCTCGATCCTCCACTTGTTGTATTGATTGTACAACAATGTCGGTTCTGATCAAGTGATGTCAAGCGGAGACAACGGCCGGTTGACCACAATGATATCCAACGTGATAATCTAGGGTTAAGACGAATCCATAAGATCGTCGGTCCATCCGATGCATCTCCGTGATCTTCTTGAAAACGATTTACGAAAATAAACAGACAATGGCTCAGTCGCTGGGACCGCTCGAAATGAAGCTGATGGCCTATGTTCAGGGGCGGGCGGGTCGCACTCTGGCCGCGGGTGATTGCACGCGTGATCTGGGGTGGTCGCTCGTGCAAGAGCGTAATGTCCTGTCGCGGATGGCGAAGAAATCGCTCATCGTGCGGGTTCGTCCTGGGCTTTATCTGGTCCCTCCACGCCTGCCGCCGGGTGGACGATATAGCCCTGGCGAGTTCCTGGTGCTCGACACGCTCATGAAAGATCGTGGTGGGCGCTACCAGATCTCGGGGCCGAATGCCTTTCACCGATATCACTGGACCGACCAGGTTCCCAACCGACTCTACGTCTATAACAACCGGATCTCGGGGAACCGCGCAATCGGACCCGTCGGGCTGAGCTTGATCAAGACACCCGACGCGCGGCTCGGTGGGGTGGAAATCGTGCGCACGCCCGAGGGCATCGATTTCGTCCACGCCTCAAAGGCCCGTGCCTTGGTCGATGCCGTCCATGACTGGTCCCGGTTTGATACGCTCCCCAGGGCCTTCGATTGGATTCGCCAGGAGGTGGACCGGGAAGACGCGTTCGCCGCGGATCTCGTTCAGGCCACTCTTGCCTTTGGAAATCAGGGGACGGTTCGCCGGATCGGCGCGCTCTTGGAGCGGCTCGACGTCCAGCCGCCGCTCCTTCGCCGACTGGAGCGCGGGCTAGGACCATCGTCGAGTTTCATCCCCTGGATCGCCAATCGGGTGAAACGCGGTCGAATCGACAAACGCTGGGGGGTCGTCATGAACGAGGGGGTAACCGATGAGGAGTGAATCGTTTCACGAAGACCCTCCCGTTTTTCGAACGGCGATCGGATTCACCGAGGCCAAAACCGGATTCAGCGGCCAACTCATCGAGAAGGATTATTATTGTTCCCTGATTCTCCGCGACCTGGCGGGCTTTTTCGCCAAGGCCTCCCCTGATCTCTCCGATGCGAGGATCGCGATCTTGCAAGGACAGATCGAAACCCAGCTTCGCCCGGTCTTGCGAGCCCGGGACTACGAGGAGTTTGATCTGTTCCAGGTGATCGATCGGCTTCAAGAGATGCTCACCCGCTTGCGGAAGTGATCCCCGCCCTTGCCCAGGCTGGATTCTCTCTGTCGGCGCTAGATCAGGTCGGGGATCTTGAGTAGGAGCTCGCTTTGGCCTTCGGTGAGGGTCATGCGGATGGCGTCGTGGAGGAAGAGGGCGAAGACGTCGGTCGCCAGCTCACTGGCGGCATGGGCGACCAGGGTGATTTCCTGGCTCGGGCCCATCTCTCGGACCGTCACCCGGGGAAGATCCGAGAGTACCGGCGGCGAGACCTGGTCAAACGAGGCAAGCTTGAGCTGGCGCTCGAGCCGGACCTGGCTGAAGGTCCGGCTTGGGAGGTAAAACCGCAGGATCACCACCCACTCGCCCGAGGTTGTCGCGTGCAGGAACGGAAGGCCCATGGCGGTCTGGCTGGAGCGCCTGATCCGCACGAAATCGCGCTCGGACCAATCGGTGGGGCTGAATCCGGGAACCTGGGCCGACTCGGCGACGTGGGCTCCGATGGTCTGGATCTGGTCGACCAGGGAGGCGAGCAGGGGACCCTGCCAGCGGGTGGGCTTGCCGTTGCGGGCGGGTCGGCCGCCGGTGTGCCAGCCGCGCCCGTCCTTTTCCCAGGGGGCCTGGACCAGCGGGCTGGGGGGCTCGGACGGCTTCACGAGGTTTTTGGGGCTCGCCACGCCGTTGGATCGGGCCTTCCCCTTGGTCAGGGTGAATCGGGTCCTCGGCTCATGGGGGCCGGCGGCCAGGACCGGGGCTAGGAAACGCCCCGTGTGGCTGCTCGCGACCTTCGCCACGACCTCCGGTGGACCCTCCGCCACCACCTCGCCACCGTGAGCGCCCGCCTCCGGACCCAGGTCGATCACCCAGTCGGCCGTCTTGATCACGTCGAGATTGTGCTCGATCACCACCACCGTGTTATTCAGGTCGGCCAGCCGGTGCACCACGTCTAAAAGCTTGCGAATATCGTCGAAATGCAGCCCCGTCGTCGGCTCGTCCAGGATGTACAGGGTCGCGCCGGTGTCGGGCTTCGCCAGCTCGGCCGCCAGCTTCACGCGCTGGGCCTCGCCCCCGGAAAGCGTCGGGGCCGACTGGCCGAGCGGCAAATAGCCCAGACCCACGTCGTGCAGCGTCTGGAGAATTCGCTTGAGCCGGGGGATCGCGTCGAAAAGCTCGAGAGCCTGGTCCACCCCCATGTCGAGCACGTCCGAGATCGTCTTGCCCCGATAATTCACGGCCAGGGTCTCGGCGGTGTAGCGCTTTCCGTGACAGGCCTCGCAGGTGATCCAGACGTCGGGGAGAAAGTGCATCTCGATCCGTTTCTGGCCCGCCCCCTCGCAGACCTCGCACCGGCCGCCGGCTTGATTGAAGCTAAACCGCCGCGCGGAATAGCCCCGCATCCGGGAATCGGGGATCTTGGCGAAGAGCTCGCGGATCAGGTCGAACGCGCCGACGTAGGTCGCCGGGGTCGAGCTCGGGGTCGCGCCCAGGGGGGATTGGTCGACGCTGATGACCTTGTTGAGGAGCGTGAGCCCCTCGATGGTCGTGTGAAGGCCCGGGGTCGCGGAGGCGCGGTGAAAGAGTCTGGCGGCGGCCTTCCAGAGGATGTCCTCGACCAGCGAGCTTTTGCCCGAGCCCGAGACCCCGGTCACGACCGTGACCGCGCGGAGGGGGACGCGGACATCGCCCCCCTTGAGATTATTCTGGCGAGCCCCCTTGATCACGATCGCGGGCGAATCCGGCTCGATCGGGCGGCGGTCGCTTGGCACCGGGATGGCCAGCCGGCCGCTCAGGTATCCGCCGGTGAGCGAATCGGCCGATTTCTTGACCTCCGCTGGCGTCCCGGAGGCCGTGATTCGGCCCCCCTCGCGCCCGGAGCCTGGCCCGAAATCGACCAGGTGATCGGCGGCCTCGATGATCTCGCGATCGTGCTCGACCAGGACCAGCGTATTGCCCAGGTCGCGCAGCCGCCGGAGAGCCCCCAGGAGCCGGCCGTTGTCGCGGGGATGGAGCCCGATCGTCGGCTCGTCCAGGACGTACAGCACCCCGGTCAGGCCGCCGCCAAGCTGGCTGGCCAGGCGAATTCGCTGGCTTTCGCCGCCGGAGAGCGTCGGCGTCCCGCGGGCCAGGCTCAGGTAATCGAGCCCGACCTCGACCAGGAACCGGAGCCGGTCGTGGATTTCACGGACCAGGTCGCCGGCGATGTGCCGTTCGGCGGGGTCGAGGTCGAGGTTCTGAAAAAACGCCAGCGCCTGGGCCAGCGGCCATCGGCTGATCTGGTCGACGGTGTAGCCCTTGAACCGGACGGCGGCCGCGTCGTCCCTGAGCCGGGCGCCCATGCAGCGCGCGCATGGGACGGTGTCGACCATGCCCTGGAGCTTGAAGCGAAAGTGAAACGAGACGCGGCCCGCCTCCTCGACGGCGGGAAAGAGTCCCTTGAACCGGAACGAAAAGCCCGGGCGGATCTCGGCCGTGGGGGAGGGATCGGGGGCCGGCGATGGGGCTTTTCGCTTGTCCTTGGTGGCCTTTGGAGTCGGTGGGGTGGGAGCGCCCATGGCGGGCATGACATACCAGGTCTCGCCCGCGCCATGCATGATCAGCCGGCGAGAGCGCCCGTCGAGGTCGTCAAAGGGGGTATCGAGATCGATCCCCTCGGCCGTGGCGAAGGCCTCGATCATCTGGGCGAACATGGGGACGGACGCGAAATCCGGCCAGGAGGCGACGGCCCCCTGGCGGATGCTCAGCCGGCCGTCGGGGACGAGCAGGGCCGGGTCGGCCCCTTGCCGGATCCCCAATCCCTGGCAGTCGGGGCACCAGCCCAACGCGCTATTAAACGAAAAATGATGGGGCGCGAGCAAATCAAACGCCCGCGAACAGCGGTCGCAGACCCGGTGCTGGCTATAACGCTCGACGGGCCATCTCGCCTCGTTCTCCGGATCCCCCACCCGCGCCAGGTGGACCACCCCCTGGCCCAGGTCGAGCGCGGACTCGATCGAATCGGCCAGCCGAGACCGCGTGTCGCGGCGAACCACCGCGCGATCGACCACGACCTCGATCCGGTGCTTGCGGCGGGGGGAGAGCTTGGGGGGCTCGCCCAGCTCCACCGACCGGCCGTCCACCCGCGCGCGGGTGAAACCCGAGGCCAGCAGCTCGCTCCATAATTCCTCGTAGCTCTCTCCCTCCTTGCGCTCAACCGGGGCCATCACGTAGAGCCGGGTCCCCTCGGGCAATCCCAGGACCTTTTCCACGATCTCGTCGGCCGTCTGGACGCCAATCGGGATATTACACCTGGGGCAGTAAGCCTTACCCAGCCGCGCGAACAAGATTCTCAAATAATCATAAATCTCGGTGACGGTCCCGACGGTCGATCGGGGGCTCTTGCTGGTGGTTTTTTGCTCGATGCAGATGGCCGGCGAGAGCCCGGTGATTCGCTCGACCCTGGGCTTTTGAAGTGGGGCCAGGAACTGGCGGGCGTAGCTTGAGAGGCTCTCGACATAGCGTCTTTGCCCCTCGGCGTAGAGGGTGTCGATGGCCATCGAGCTCTTGCCCGAGCCCGAGGGTCCGCCGCAGACCGTCATGCGGTCGCGGGGCAGGTCGAGGTCGATCCCCTTGAGATTGTGCTCGGCCGCCTGGCGGATTTCGATGCGGTCGAGTCCGGCCTCGGTCGAGACGGCGGGGGCTTTCGCTCGCCGCTTGCCGGGCCGGCTCTTCCTGGCCTTGGGCGGATCGAGCAGCTTGCGGAGAAACTGGCCCGTGAGGCTCGATTCCTGGGCGGCGATGGTTTCCGGGGTTCCCTGGGCGACGATCGTCCCTCCGTCAGCGCCCCCCTCGGGACCCAGGTCGACGACCCAGTCGGCGGTCTTGACCACGTCGAGATTGTGCTCGATCACCACGACCGTGTTGCCGGCGTCCTTGAAGCCATGGAGCACCTCGAGAAGCTTGCGAACGTCCTCGAAATGGAGCCCGGTCGTCGGCTCGTCCAGGATGTAGAGCGTCCGCCCGGTCCCCCGTTTCACCAGCTCTCGGGCGAGCTTGATGCGCTGGGCCTCGCCTCCAGAGAGGGTCGGCGAGGGCTGGCCGAGCTTCAAATAATCAAGCCCGACCCGGTGCAGGGTCTGGAGCATGGCCGCGATCTTGGGAATATTGGCGAAATGCTCGAGCGCCTCTTGCACGTCCATGTCGAGGACGTCGCTGATGCTCTTGCCCTTATAGCGCACATGCAGCGTCTCGCGCCCGAACCGCTTTCCCTGGCAGACGGGGCAGGTGACCCAGACGTCGGCCAGGAAGTCCATTTCCAGGCGGTTCGAGCCATTCCCCTCGCAGGCCTCGCAGCGCCCCCCGGACACATTAAAGCTAAACCGGCCGGGCGCGTAACCCCGGGCCTTGGCGTCGGGGAGCTTGGCGTAGAGATCGCGGATCTGGTCGAAGAGCTTGATATACGTCGCGGGATTCGAACGGGGAGTGCGCCCGATCGGGGATTGATCGATGTCGATCATCTTGTCGAGCTGGTCGAGCCCCAGGATGGCGTCGTGCGCGCCGGGCTCGGTGGTCGCGCCGTTGAGGGCCTGGGCGAGCGCCTCCCGAAGGATGTCGCCGACGAGCGAGCTCTTCCCCGAGCCGGAAACCCCGGTGACGCAGACAAAGAGCCCCAGCGGGAGCGGGACGTCGATCCCCTTGAGATTATGATGCCGGGCCCCTTGCACGGTCAGCCAGCGGCCGTCGGGGGGTTTTCGCGCCTTCGGAACCGCGATCAGGGAGCGCCCCGCCAGATACGCGCCGGTCAGGCTGCGGGGCGAGGCCGCCAGGTCGTCGACACCCCCGGAGGCAACGACCTCGCCCCCCTTGACACCCGGGCCTGGGCCGAAATCCACCAGGTGGTCGGCGGCGCGCATCGTGTCCTCGTCATGCTCGACGACGACGACCGTGTTTCCCTGGTGGGCGAGCTTTTTCAGGGTCGCCAGCAATCGGTCGTTGTCGCGCGGGTGGAGGCCGATCGAGGGCTCGTCCAGGATGTACAAAACCCCCACCAACCCCGCCCCTACCTGGCTGGCGAGCCGGATCCGCTGGGCCTCTCCCCCAGAAAGCGACGGCGCGTCCCGATCGAGCGACAGATAATGGAGCCCGACATCCATCAAGAAGCCGAGCCGGGCGCGGATTTCCTTGAGCAATTCCTCGGCGATCAGGCGCGAGGTGGCATCGAGCGGCACGAGCCCAGGCTCGCTCGAGGGCTGGCCAGGCCGGGAGGTAGCCAGCGCCTCGAAGAACCGCGCGGCCAAGGCGATCGGCCGCGAACCGAGGTCGGGCAGGGTCACGCCGCCGACCGTGACCGCCCGCGCCCTCGCGTTTAACCGAGCGCCCGAGCACGCGGGGCAGGTTATGCTCCGCATGTAGGGCTCGAGCTGGGCGCGAAACGGATCCCCCGACCCGCTCCGGTAGCGCTCGAGCAGCTCCACCCGGACGCCGGTCCATTTCTCGCCGTGCGACCATTGATTGGTCCGCCCCTTGAACCGATGGACGATCAGCCGGTCGCCAGCCCCGTCGAGCCACACCCGCCGCCATCGCTCGTCAAGGTCGCGCCAGGGCCCCTTGAGCATCCTTCCCTTGTAAGGGCCGTCGGGGTCGGACTCGAAATTGGCCGCCACCCCCTCGAAGAGATGCCGACGCCACCGACCCATCGTTTTCACCGGCCCGATCAGGGCGATCGCCCCCTCCCATACCGAAAGAGAGGGGTCGGGAACCAGCGTATCAGGGTCGAAATCGTGCCGCGTGCCCAGCCCGTCGCATTCCAGGCACATCCCCTGGGGGCTGTTAAAGCTGAAAACCTGCGGGCTCGGAGGGTCGAACGAAATCCCACAGTTCACACAGGCATA
>JAKBAP010000191.1 GCA_021808995.1 Planctomycetota bacterium
CGACGTGCCGCGTCCGAGCTTGCCGGCGAGCGCCCATGGCTCCTCAAGGGCGAGGATCCGCTCGATCAGCCAGGGAGCGGGCCACGGGGGGAGCTTCAGGTGGTCCAGATAACATTCGGTGGGATCGCGATCGGCGGCCTTGCGTCCGCGCCTGGCGAACAGGGGCACGAGCCACTGGCCCCACCAGAACACGCGGTCGACCTCGAGCCCGCTCGTATCAAAGGCCTTTCGCAGCCGGTCTGGGGTATAGCGGCGGCGGTGGCCTTGGACCTCGTCGAATTCCGAATAGAGCTCCGGGAGCGCTGGCACGCTCACGACCAGCCGGCCGGCCGGCGCGACGAGCCCCGCCAGTTGCCGAAGACACGCCTGATCGTCGTCCAGATGCTCGATCACATCAAGGGCTAGCACCGCGGTGAACGGGATGTTGCTCGCCACCTCGACCCAGGGGCGGGTCAGATCGGCCTCGATCAGCGTCCGTCCCGGCTGGTCAAGCCGTTCCAAGGCAGCGCGGGAGACATCGAGCCCCACCGCCTGATACCCCGCCTGTTCCAGCGCGATCAAGGTCGAGCCCCATCCACAGCCGGCATCGAGCACCGGGACCGGCGGTGAGACGCCAAGCTCGCCCAGAAGCCGAATGATCAGCCGCGCCCGCGCCCGCCACCACGGATGCCGGCGAACCTGATCGCCCAGCCGGCTCACGATCGCCTCGGGCATGAACTGGTCGGCCGAACCGCGGCACCAGACGGAAATCATGGGATCGATCGCGGTCGCCGGGACCGCCATTCCATGGGCTCGCCGGCACTCCGCGCTCGGGTCCGCTTGCCACCGCGCGTGAGCTCGGCGATGACGTAGGGGGGTCTGCGCTTGCTCTCCAGAAAGATCAGCCGCAGATATTCGCCGATGACGCCCAGGCTCAGGAGCTGGGCCGCCCCCAGGAACAGGACGATCACGAGGGTCGACGCCCACCCCGCGGGCGCTGTGTGATGGCGAAGCGCGTCGTTCACCGCCCATCCCGCGAGGCCCATCGCCAAGACGGCCGCCGACAACCCAAGCGCTGTCGTGATCCGAAGCGGCAAGGCACTAAAGCTCACCAAGCCATCAATCGCCAGCCGGACAAGCGCTCGCATCGTGTATTTTGGCTCGCCCGCCGCGCGCGCGGGCCGATCATAGGGAAGCCCAACCTGACGAAAGCCAAGATAACTCCGCAGCCCCCGCACGAATCGACAGCGCTCGGGCATCTCGTTCATCGCGTCGACCACGCGCCTGTCCATCAAGCAAAAATCGCCGCTGTCGAGCGGGATGTCGATCTCGCTCACCCGGGCGAGGATGCGGTAAAAGACATGATAGGCGGCCCTCTTGAAGAGCGATTCGTCTCGCCTGCGCCTGACGGCGTGGACCACGTCGGCCCCTTGATTCCAGAGGGCGACCATCGATGGGATCAGTTCGGGCGGGTCCTGCAAATCGCCATCAAGCACCACGACCGCGCGGCCGCGCGCCATCTCGAGCCCGGCGGTGAGCGCGGGCTGATGCCCGAAATTGCGGCTTAGCCGTACCGAGACGAGCGTATCGTGAGAGCGCGAAAGCTCCGCGATCAGCCCCGGCGTCCCATCTCGGCTGCCATCGTCGACCAGCACGACCTCATGTGAAAGCCCGGTCGCGATCAGCACGGATTCCAGGCGAGACCAGAGCGACTCGACGTTTTCCTGCTCGTTATAAAGGGGAACAACCACGCTCAAATCGGGCCGGCGACCGCGCCTTCGCGGCGGCGATGTGTGCCCGAAATGAGGCTGATAAAGGGCGTCCTGACCCATGCGTGTTCTCCCGGGTAAGGCCTCGTCGCCCGTACTTTATCAAAACCAGCCCAGGAGGGAAGGCCAGCGCCGCCAACCACGCTCTCGAGAATCAAATGAACGCACGCGACGAACCCTTTTTCCAGTGGCTAACCATCCGTCCTTCCGAGGGTGAGTCGCCAGCGGATCAGACCAGGCCATGCCGGCCCGCTCAGCCCCAGCCCAGTGCCTCGAGGATTCGCTCCACTTTCGATGCGTCCCCCACGATCCGTCGCAAGCCGTCCGAGGCTTGTTGCTTGTGTTCCGGAAGAATCCGAGATTCATCGTCGGTCAACGACCGCCCCGCGGAGACCGCCACGTCCCCCAGACAAGCCAGGCACGCCCCCAGAGTGTTCAAATCGGGGAACAACTCGATCGGACTCCAGTCCCCCTCCTCGTGCAAGGCATACGAAACGACCCCCGTCTCTCGGGAGACGATAAAGGGATCGCCCCCTTCGTCGGCGACCACCAGCCAGTCGTCGCTCCACGCTTTGTCGGGCTCGTCGTTCAAGCCTCCCGAACGGTAGCCACGCTGAAACTCCCACAGGTCGGCGAGCCGGGGGAAATAGTAATCGTTGCCGTAACCCAGAATGGTGAGGTCAACAGGACCAACCTCGCGGAAAAACCGCGCGACGGACTCCGGCAAGGGAAACTCCCCCTGCCAATCCGACGACGGCTGCGGCTCAAGGTCGCCATGCCTGGAGAGCAGCCCCCGGACTTCCTCGGCCGTGATCATGGCTCACCCCTTGCCGAAATCATCGTGACGATTGAGCGATCGCACCTCGCATCGCTTCTATACCAGCTTGCATGAATCGTGGCTACAAATCCGAACCTGAGCCGACCGCGTTCGCGAACGTCTCGAGCTTCAGACTCACGCCTTGCCAGCTTCCCAAGCTCCGACACCCAGCGATCGAAGGCTTGACACGCGGTTGACGATTTGTTAAACGTTTGTGACAGATCGATTGAACATGCCTCAACCAACCCGCCGAGTCGCGTTCGAGACCCACCGTTTTTTGCTCGGATGTCGCGTGAGGTGCCCTCTGATGAATCGTCCCACCCCGCGCCTTCTTGGCCGCGTACTGGCTCTTGTTTTACTGATGGGCGCGGCTTCGGCCGTGGCGTCCGATCGGGGGAAGCCGCTTCACGTACGGATCGATGAGGTGATTGACGCCGCTCGCGTCGGTCCCGAGGTCCCTCTCGCGGGTGACGCGGAATACTTGAGGAGGCTCTCCCTCGACCTGATCGGCATGCCCCCCTCGATCGACGAGCTTCGCGGCTTCATCGCCGACCAGGACCCCGCGAAGCGAGCCAGGGCCGTCGATCGCCTGCTGAATCACCCCTTACACGCCCGCCACCTGGCGACAATGCTCGATGTGATGCTCATGGAGCGCAGGCCCAGCCTGCACGTCCCGGAGGCGGATTGGTTTCAGTATTTGCTCACCGCGTGCCGCGAAAATCGCCCGCTCAACGGGCTCTTCAGGGAGATCCTCGCCGCCGACGGCCTCGATCCCAAGCTCCGCCCGGCCGCCCGGTTTTATCTCGACCGAGGCGCTGAGCCTAACCTGATCACGCGAGACGTGGGTCGCGTGTTCCTGGGCCGGGACCTTCAGTGTGCCCACTGCCATGATCATCCCCTCATCGAGGATTATCGCCAGGCGGATTATCAGGGATTGCTCGCGTTCTTCACCCCGTCGTATGAGCTGATCCGAAAGGAAGCGGGCAAGGATGTGGCCTATTTCGCCGAAAAAGCCGGCGGCGACCTGGCGTTTGACTCGGTGTTCGTCAAAAACGACAAGCACCTCACGAGAGCTCGGTTACAAGGAGGGGCCGAGCTCGCCGAGCCTGAGTACCCACCGGGCCAGGAGTACAAGGTCGCTCCCGCCGAGGGAGTCGCTCCCGTCCCCAAGCATAGCCGTCGCCTCCAACTGGCCGCCCTCGCGACCGAGGGGGGAAATGAGGCCTTCAACGAAAACCTGGCGAATCGATTGTGGGCGATGATGATGGGCCGGGGACTGGTCCACCCGCTCGACCTGGCTCATCCCGCGAACCCACCGAGTCATCCCGAGTTGCTCCGGGTACTGGCGTCCGAACTGGTCACGCTGAAATTCGACGCGAAGGCGTTTCTTCGGGAGCTCGCGCTCTCGCGGGCCTATCAGCGGGCCATCGACCTTCCCGCCGACCCTGGTGATCACCCGGGCGAGGCGGCCTCGAGCCTGGACGAGCTCAAGTCCCGAACCGATTCGTTGACCAATGCGGCCGAAGCGGCTCAAGAGGCATACAAGCAAGCCGTCGGGGCCTGGAACGCCGCGGAATCCGCGCTCGTTCCCGCCGCGACCGCTCAAGACCAGGCCTACGGGAAATACGCCGCCGCCGCCAAGAAACAGTCCGACGCCCAGAAGGCACTCGACGCCCATCTGGCCCTGATCAAGGCGCGCGAGGAGGTCGGGCGAATCCTGGCGGAGGCCGCCGCGAAAGGTCAGGAGGCCGCCAAGAAGCTCCCCGCCGAGAAAGACCTCGCCGCCGCGGCCGAGAAGTTTCTCACGCGATCGAAGGCCATCGCCACCGAGGCTCAATCGCTCGAGAAAGCGACCGCGGGCAAGGCCGATGGTGTCAAGAAAGCCGCCGCGGAGGTTACGCCTACCGTCACGGCGGTCGAAGCCGCGAGGGCGCTCGCGCGACCCCTTCGCGAGGCGGTGGTTCGCAAGGAGCGGACAACACTCGCCGCCCGCCGCGCGATGGCCCAGGCCCGCGTCGCCCTCGAAGTCCACAAGCGGAGGATCGACCTCCTCGAGGCCTGGATCGCGCGCGAGTCGATCGAGGCCAAGATCGCCGCCGCCAACCGCTCAACCCTCGATTGTCGCTCCAAACTGGGCCAGAGCGAGACCCGATCGCTCGCCCTCGCCGCGTCGATCAACGCGCGGCGAGCCGAGCTCAAGGCCGCCGAGCAAGCCCGCCTGACCGCGAAGTCCGCCAGCGACACCGCCCAGGCCGCTCTCGATCGCTCGAACCAGATCCTCGCCAGCGTCGACGCGGCCTTCAAGGCCACCGACTCCGCCCGCGGGCTCCTACCCGGCGACCCCACCCTGACCACCGCCGCGAGCCAGCTTAAAAGCCGGGCCGATGAACTCCGCGCAGGGGCGAAAACCCTCCAGACCAAGCTCGACGCCGCCTTGAATGCGCTTAAGCCGCCGACGGATCAGGTCACCCTCGCCGCCCGCGCTGTTGAGGCCGCCATCGCCGAGCGGACCCGGCACGCGAACGAGGTCGACGCCGCTCGCAAGAGCCTCGCCGAGCTCGAATCTCGGTCGAAGGCGCTGGCGACGGAGCTTATCTCAGCGCGAGAGCAGCTCGCGACCCTGCTCGGCGACGATTTTCAACTCGGCCAGCTCAAGCCCCTGACTCCCGAGCAGCTCTTCTGGAGCATCCTCAAGACGACCGGCGTCTATGATCGGACGCGAGCGGCCGAGGAATCCGCGCTCAACAAGGCCAAGCCCTCGGCCGGCAAGGACCCGGCCCTGGTTCGCGCTCGCGAAATCGAGATCGAGCAACTCACCTTCGACAAGCTCAAGGGAAACCTTGCGTCGTTTGTCCGGGTCTACGCCGCGGGCGCCGGCCAGCCCCAGGGCGACTTTTTCGCGACCCCCGACCAGGCGCTCTTCGCGTCGAACGGGGGGCTCGTCAACTCCTGGATCGCCCCCGCCCCGGGGAACGTCTCCGATAGGATGATCCACGAGCCCGACCCGACGAAAGCCGCCCGGGAGCTCTATCTCACCCTGCTCTCGCGCCCCCCGAGCGCCGACGAGACCGCCGAGGTCGCGGCGGCCCTCGCGTCGCCCGCCATCGCCAGGCCCGCCGCCGTCCAGGAATTCGTCTGGGGGCTGCTCACGTCCGCCGAATTCCGATTCAACCACTGACCTCGTGGACCCTCGCTCGAAAGGAATCCTGAACATGAAATGCACATACTCTTGCAACGGAGCCGAGCACGCGATGGCCAGACGCCAGTTTCTGGCTGGCATCGCGGCGAGCGCGGGCTTGGGGGGGCTGGGGGTTTTCACCAGCCCGCTCGCGGCCGAACAGCTTTCGAGCCGGCGGAAACGGGTGGTCGTCTTCAACATGCACGGCGGCCTGAGCCAGCTCGAAAGCTGGGATCCCAAGCCGGGGACCGAGACCGGCGGCCCGTTTCGCTCGATCGAGACCTCCGTCCCTGGGATCCGAATCTCCGAGCTGCTGCCCGAGGTCGCTCGCCAGATGCACCACCTTTGCCTCGTCCGCGGGGTCAATACCAGCGAGGACGACCATGGCAAGGGCGCTTATATGATGCTAACCGGGCGCAGGCAGACCCCGGCGGCCGATTACCCGTATCTGGGGGCCGTCTGCGCCAAGGCGATGGCCCCGGGCGACAGCCCGCTCCCTGGCCATATCGTGATCACGCCCGGAGGGGGCGGCGGCCGGGGCGCCGACTCGGCCTATCTGGGACCCCGCTACTCCAGCATCGCGCTGGGCAACGGCAAGCCCCCCCAGAACACCACCAGGCCAGGCCAGGTCACCGAATCGATCGACTCGGCCCGCAATGACTTTCGCAAACGCGTGAGCGACCGGTTCCTGAGCCGCCGCCGCACGGCCGTTACCGAGGCCTATGTCTACTCGTATGAGCAAGCCGCCAAGCTCATGAGCAAGCGCGACGCCTTCGACGTCTCCCGGGAACCCGCCCGCGACCAGGATCGCTATGGAAAGTACGACCTGGCGCGGCACTGTCTGTTGGCCCGGCGGCTGCTCGAGCAGGGGGCGACCTTCGTGCAGGTCTCGCACTCGAATTACGACACGCACAACGAGAACTTCAATTTCCACATCGAGCAGCTTGGCGAGTTTGACCACGCCTTCGCGACCTTCGTCGCCGACCTGGCCGAGCGGGGGATGCTCGACAGCACGCTGATCGTCGTGCTCTCCGAGTTTGGCCGCACGCCGAACATCAACCTCTACTATGGCCGCGACCACTGGTCGCGCGCCTGGACCGTCGTCATGGCCGGCGCCAAGGTTCAGCGCGGAATCGCCCACGGCAAGACCAACGCCAAGGGGACCGAGGTCGTCGATGGCCAGGTCGATCACGCCAACCTGTTCCACACGTACTTGCAAGCGGTCGGGGTTGATTCCACCGACAATTTCGACGTCGAGGGGCGCGACGTCCCGATCGCCGACCCAGCCTCTCGGCTGATCAAGCAGGTGCTGTCGTGACGGATTCCCGCGCCCCGGTTCCCGCCGGCTTCGACCCCAAGCAAGCCCACGTGACCGCGCAGTGGCGCGCCGATGCGCCACTCGTGTGCTGCCGGTTCGAGCCCAAGGGCCGGTTCGTCTTTTGCGGGCTCGAGAGCGCTGTCGTCGAGCGCTTCGCGCTCGCCGACGGCAAGAAGGTCCCATTCGCCGGTGGACACGAATCGTGGGTCTTCTCGCTCGCGTTTTCCCATGACGGAGCGCGGACCTATACCGGCGGCGGCGATGGCCGGGTGACAGTCTGGGAGACGGCCTCGGACGCGCCTCGGCCGGTCCAAAAGATCGAGGCCCACCGCGGCTGGGTCCGGGCGATGTCCATGAGTCCCGACGGCGCGTTCCTGGCCACCGGCGGCAACGACCGGCTCGTGAAGATCTGGCACGCGGCGACGGGGTCACTGGCGCGTGAACTCAAGGGGCACGCCGGGCACGTCTATTCCCTCGAATTCAGTCCCGACGGCAAGACGCTGTTCTCGGGCGACCTCATGGGCGTGGTCAACCTCTGGGAGGTCGCGACCGGCCGGCTCATGGGGAGCCTGGACGCGAAGGCGCTTCATACCTATGAAGGGGGTCAACAGGTTGATTTCGGCGGCGTCCGGGGGCTGGCGATCGCGCCCGACGCCAAGCTCATCGCGGCCGGCGGGCTCCATAAGGCGTCAAACCCCCTGGGGGCGGTCCACGAGCCCTTGGTACTGCTCTTTGACGGCCAATCCCACAAGCAAACCAGGACGTTACTCGCCGACGCCATCACCGGCGGCGTCGTCTGGCGACTCCGCTTTCTGGCCGATGGCAGCCTGATGGGGGCTTGCGGCGGATCGAACGGCGGGATCTTGCTCTTCTGGAAAACCGACGCCGACAAGGACTTTCACCGGTTCACCCTTCCCAACATCCTCCGCGACATGGACCTGCACCCCGACGGCCTACGCGTCGCGACCTCGCACCACGACCGCCACGTCCGCATCACCCGGCTGGGGCCCAAATCGGCCTGAGCGAGGAATTGGCATAAAAAGCGACGAGGGCCGAGCCGATCAGGGGGCACGCTCTTCTAGCCGATGGTCGTCGGGTCGCGACAGCTAAATGTGGACTTCTGCACACGAGTTAGGTATGGTCTTTGAGATTGTCGATCTTCGAACTGAATCGCCTGGCCGAGGAGGCTCCCGATGGAGCTCGAGCAACCGGATTTTGACGGCGTCCCTCTTGATGAGGCGATGGTTCCTCAAGCCTTGCTGGATATCCTTGACAAGCGGCGAAGCAACCTTTTTCCTTGGAACGGTCAGTTTTCGCCGCAATTGATCGAGATTTTGCTCGGACAGTACGCACCAAGGAGCGGCTTGGTCCTCGACCCGTTCGCGGGGGGTGGGACCGTCTTGTTCGAGGCGAGTCGGCTAGGTCTGGCTTCCGTTGGCACGGAGATTAATCCGGCCGCGTGCGCCATGGCTCGGATCGCCGAGCTCGCGAATCTCACGCTGGGCAAGCGACGATTGCTGACGAGCCAGCTCGAATCGACCCTTCAGGAGAAACTTCCTGACGAGGAGCCTTCTCTTTTTCACGGTGGGGGCCCGGTGGCGAGCGGGGAGGTTCGCGACGCGGCCGTCATGATCCATGAGGGTCTAGACGATCAAAAGATGCGATGGATGCTGGAGGCGATCATGGTCTTGGCGGATCTTTCCCAGGATACGACTTCCGCCGAGGTCTTTACCTCGTGGGCGAAGCTCAAGACCACCATCCTCAACCTGCCCGAATCCGACGCGCCCACGCGACTTCTCAACCTCGACGCGCGACGCCTTTCCCTGCGAGCGGGCGAGATCGACTTCGTCATCACCTCGCCACCCTATATCAACGTGTTTAATTATCATCAAAAATATCGGCGCGCCATGGAGGCGCTAGGATGGAATTTGCTGGCGGTATCCCGATCCGAAATCGGGGCGAATCGCAAGCATCGCCAGAACCGGTTCTTGACCGTGGTCCAGTATTGCCTGGATATGACCGAGTCGTTGCGCGAGATCAGTCGAGTCTGCAAGGCGGGCACGAGAGTGATCATGGTCGTGGGCCGGGAATCGCGCGTACGCAAGACACGGTTCTTCAACGGCGAAATCATGTCGGCCCTGGCGACCAGATGCCTGGGATTCTCTTTCGTACTACGCCAGGAGCGCGTCTTCAGAAATCGTTTCGGCGAGGAGATTCGCGAGGACCTCCTCCATTTTCTCGTTGGTTCGTGTGGGACCGAGGAGCCCAGCGCCGTGGGACGGGAGGCCCTCATGAAGGCAAGGGCACGCGCGCCTGATGAGTCGCTTTCCGACCTTGATGAAGCTCTGTCGGCCGTTGAACAGGTGCGGCCCTCGCCCATCTTCGATGAGAGCGCGGCGAGACCTTGCCCCAGGAGAGGCGTGGAAAACGTGGTTGGAAGATGTCGATGAGGTGATCGCGCTGCCAAAGGCCAAGAGACTCAGCGCCAACGTCCGAGGCAGCTTCGAGTCGATCAAGCGTCAAGTGAGCACTCGGACGCGGCGTCATCGAAAATAGGGACGCCTAGCCCGGAGCTCGTAGGCTTGCGACTCGGCCCCCGTCCAATCGCCGGATCGGGCCTTCTTGATGATCGCATGGAGGTCGTCGTAACGGCTCGACGAGAGCTCGCCCAAGGAATGACGAGCATTAATGCGGATCTCGTCTCTTTCGAGCTCCGCGGCGTTTTTCAGTGAGACGGCGGTCAAG
>JAKBAP010000192.1 GCA_021808995.1 Planctomycetota bacterium
CCGATCTACAAGGCGACGATCACCCAGTTGATCGACGCCCAGGTCGCGAGCATTAACACGCGCGTCCGCCGGTCCAACGCGGCCGCCGACGTCGAAATCGCTCGCGCTGGGCTGGAACGGGTGCTCGGCAGGCTCACCGAAAGTCCTACGCCCTGAGCGATCCAATCCCAGATCACCACAAAAGCATCGGCTGATCAGAGCACGCTTCCCATCGCGGGGCCCTGGAGGGACGTCCATGGCCGCCAAACCTCACCGACAGGCGGCCGGGTTCACCGCGAGGCTCGACATTGTTATGATACCAGGACGCGGATCAGGGAGCGCGGCCTTGATCGAGAGATTCCTTGGACCCAGATATGGGCACTCGTGGCTTTCGATCCTGGGCGGATTCAGGACCCCGGGCCGATGGAATCTCGGCGGGGCGAGGAGCCGACATTCCCGCGAAGCCACGTCCGGAGGATAGCGCCGCATGGAAGCCAGGGACGAATCGCCGATGTTCCCGAGGATCAAGGACGGATCGTCGCGATCGGGGAATCGCTCCGTCCTGGGGTCTCGACTCGAGTCGGTAACGATCGAACGACCCTTGATTCGACCCGGGCCCCCCTCGGCGATGGTGTTTCCGCTGGTTGTGATCGTGGCCGTGTTGCCGGGTTTGATCTCCCTCAATTCCTGGGATTTGACCCCTCCCGCGCCCTTGTGGGGGTTGCGTGGGCTCGCGGTTCTGGATGGGTATTGGCTCGATCAGACGCCGGCCGCCGAGTCGATCAAGCCCGCGCGGGAGAAGGGGGCCTTCCAGGCGATCGCCGTTCGCCCGCCCCTGGGTGGTTGGTTGATCGCGCTGGGGTTCTGGTTGTTCGCCGATCGAGATCCTCTGGCGGCCGTATTGCCGAGCTACATCGCGGGGGCGGCGGCGGTGGTTTTGGTGCATTTGCACGGGCGGCTCTGGCGGGGGACGGGTCTGGGGTTGGCGGCGGCGATTCTGGTGGGGTTCAACCAGGACTTGTTGGTGAGGATCCAGGAAGCGACGCCCGACACGCTCGGGATGTGTGGGGCGTCGGCCGCGCTCCTTTGCTATGGATGGCACGAGCGCTCGATGTCCGGGACGGCGGGTGAAGCCTGGTGGTCGAGCCCGAGGATGTGGGCGGTGAATGGAGGTTTCGCGCTGGGGCTCACGATCCTGGCGATTGGGTCGGCGGTCCTTCTTGTGATCGCGGTGGTGGTGGTTCATCAGTATTACCTGGCGGCCTGCGACCCAGCGCTGACACGGGGCGGTCGAGGTCGGCAGGCGCGTTTTTCGTTTCGCGACTGGCCGAATTTGATCGATGGCTCGCTGGCTCTGCTGGTGGCCATGGTCGTGGCCGGTCCCTGGTTCGCGATGATGGTTCGGCGACACGGCTGGGAATCGATGGGGGTGGGATTCATGCCGCATGGGCTTCTGGAGGATGAGCCCAGGGCCCTGACAAGCCGCCTGATCGAGCTCGCGCCGGCCGCGCTTCCACTGGCGATCCATGGGGCTGTCCGGGCGATTCGCGATGCCCTCGTTGATGAAACGAATTCGCGAGATACGACAGGGGGGTCGCTCTGGGTCGTCTGGTTCGGCCTGGGTTCGCTGGCCCTTTCGGGCTGGTCGGAGGGTCCGCGGCGGGTGCTTGAGCTCTTTGTCTTGACACCCTTATGCCTGCTGGCCGCCCAGTCGATCGCCGACCTGGTGAATCGTCGGGTGCCGGTCCGATCGTTGATTATTCTCGCGCCGGCCACCGCCGTGACGGTTGCCTGGTGGGCCAGCGCCGACTTGAACCGCGCCGTCGCCGACCTCGCCAGCGGCCACGCCGACGCCGCGACCGCGCTCGGGCTGCATCTGGGCCTGGATCTGGTCGTGGCTTCCGTGGTCATCATCTGGGTGCTCAACCGCCTCACGCGGCGGCGTGATCGACCCCAGCGGGCGATCCTGGGGGTGTTTCTGATCGTGGTGCTTTCAATCACCGTGGGCGACGGCTGCCGCGAGATTCTCTTTCGACACAGCGAGACCACCGAGCTTCTCTCGCTTCGTTCGATGATCCTGCGAAGGAACCGCGAAAGCCCGTTCGCCTTGCTGGCCGTGGTCAGCCCGACGTCCTCGTCCGCCCGCGTCGATTCCGCGCTCCCGGCCGCCCAACGACCCTCCCTGGGAGGCCGATTACGTTATATCCTCAAGACCGCGCTCCCCCAGCTCCCGCAGCGCGACCTCGAGTCGCTCGATTCGCTCGATTCGCTCCCCGATGTCGAGCGGCTGGTCATTCTGGTCGGCGCGGAGCATGGCCTTTCCTCGGCGACGCTGGCTCGGCTGGGCCTCGAATCGATCCATCCCGGTCGATCGGGTATTCTCGACGCCTACGCCACCACCCGGACACGCAGGCCCCGGCGATAGGCTTGGGAAAGGTCGAGTCGGTATTCATCTCGCGATTTCGCGGACTGGCCCCCGATCATGATCGATAACGGGACTTGTTTTATCTGATGGTTTTTGGTACACTAAAGATTGAGGAAATGAAGCGGCACGGAGGTCTTGGCTGGCCCTGTCGCGGGAATGGGTCGAGATCGATCGACATGGGGAATGGAGGCCCAGATGAAGGACGCTCGTCTTTCCACGGTTCGCGCTCCGCGCGCGGGCCAATTGCCGCTCGTTCGTTCCGGGGGTCTTGACCACGGACTCGTTGAGCTCGTGCAGCGTGGGCGAATGATCGTCGATGGCGCGGCCGCCGATCTCGAGGCCGCCGAGACCGCCCACGGCGCGTTTCATGAGACGGCCTGGCGTTGTCGGGATTCGCTGGCGGAGGCGCGGCGCTCCTGGGATCGATTACGGGCCGAGATCGGCTCGAAACAGATGGAGCTCGCCCTCAAGGCTCGGCCTGTCGCGGTCGTGACTCTCGCGGGCGCGCCCGCCCAGGCGACTTTTAGCGGCCTGATTGTGATCAGCGGGCACACCTATGTCGTTAAGAGGATCGCCGGCGTCGAATCCGCCCCAATCCAGTGGCGGGTCGCGCGATTGCTCCCCCAATCAGGCGCTGAGCCTTACCACGCCTGCCGGCTCGCCGATCGCTCGACCCAGTGCGATTGCGCGGAGTGGATCTTTCGTATCGCGCAGACCGCCGACCGTGCTCGCGCCCATTGCAAGCATCTGGCCGCCCTCGCCGCGCTCGACTGGATTTGACCGCCGAAACACCCCCATGGCAAACTCCATCATCGTGCGAACCCCTGCCCGAGCCGCCAAGGATAGCTCGGACTCGCGGATCGCGCCTTGCACTCATACGCATAGGGAACGTCATGATTGATTGGTCGGCGATTCATGGGGCGGCCTTGCCGTACGCGGAGTTTCTACGGAAACACGCGACCTCCTCGACGCAGGCGCGCTGGAACGCCATCCACGCGCGCATCACTCTGACGGCCGAACAGCGGACGCTCCTGAGCGGGTTCACGAGGCGCATGCCGGTTGTATGCCTGGCGGCGGGATGGTGTGGCGACTGCATGAATCAATGTGTGATTTTCGACCATTTCGCGGCGGCGTCGGGTGCGATCGACCTGCGATTCCTGGAGCAGGAGGATCGCCCGGAGGTCCGCGACGCGCTGATAATCAACGGGGGGAATCGGCTGCCGGTCGTCGTGTTTTTGAGCGAGGATTGGTACGAGGTCGCGCGGCGAGGGGATCGGACGCTCTCGATTTACCGGCGGCTGGCCGAGGAGCAATTGGGCTCGACGTGTCCCACGGGGCTGGTCCCTCCCGCGGCCTCGGCTCTTGCCGCGACGACGGCCGAATGGCTCGACGAATTCGAGAGGGTCCAGCTCATCCTGCGGCTTTCCTCACGGCTGCGAGCCTTGCACGGCGACTGACCTTTTCGCCGGGAACTCGATGCCACGGCGTGTCAAACCTCGACCGCTGGAAGGCCCAGCGCGCGCCGTTTTTCGAGAATATGCTTGAGATGGTGATTGACGTGCTCGGTCTCGATCCTCACCATCTCCTCGAGCGTGACGAGCCCCCGTTCGTTGTGGACGCCGACACGCGCGAACGCCGCGTCGTCAAGCCCGTGAAGCAACCGAGCGAGCTGGTCTCGCATCCCCGCGAAGAGGGCGAATTCTTGGTCGCGATCGCAATTGTGATAGCCGAGCGCGGCCGTGAATCCCGTTTCGTCGTAACCGATCAACAGCGGTCGATCCTCGGCAATCACGCGCTTGATGCGGTGGCACCAGGCCTGGTCGCTGTCAACCAGGTGAGCCAACACCTCCAGCGTGCTCCATTTTCCCGCGATGGGGCGAGCCTTGAGCTGGGTTTCGTCCATGTCATGCATGGTCCTTTGAACGAGCGCCGGCCTGTTTTGAAAGGCATCGATCAGGGTCGAGTAGGAATTTCGGGGCATGCGATCGAGCTCCCTTGAAAGTGGACGTGGCGGATCCAGTCGCGTTTGACACTTGTAACCAGGGCGGGGTTCGCGGTTACCGGCGAGCGCGCTTGAAAACGCGCTCGGCCCGTCGCGCGATCATCGAGACCAAACGCTCGCGATCGAGTAAACTACCAGCTTGAAGAGGCCAGGGCGAGGACCGGAGCGAGGACGACCCATGGCGGTGACGCCGCTGATCAACGAAACCCAGATTCAGGAACGGCTCGCGGAGCTTGCCCAGCGGATTGAGGCCGACTACGCGGAGCGCCCGCTGACGATCGTGGCCGTCCTCACCGGCAG
This sequence comes from Planctomycetota bacterium, assembly GCA_021808995.1. Taxonomy (GTDB): domain Bacteria; phylum Planctomycetota; class Planctomycetia; order Isosphaerales; family Isosphaeraceae; genus JAKBAP01. The sequence continues at coordinate 4,707 of JAKBAP010000192.1, forward strand.
CCTGGTGGCGCTCGCGGATTTGATCCGGCGGATTCACGGCCCGTTGCGGATCGCGCTTGTGCAAGCCAGCAGCTATCGCGGGGCGACGACATCGGCCACGACGCTGGTGATCAATGAAACCTTCGCCCCGGACGTGGCCGGGCGCGACGTCCTCTTGCTCGACGACATTCTTGACACCGGCAGAACGCTGGCGACCCTGGTCGAGCATCTCAAGGACCGGGGCGCGGCCAGCGTGCGCACGATGGTGCTCTTGCGCAAGATCGGGCGGCAGGTCGTTCCCATCGAACCTGATTATCACGGCTTTGTCATCCCCGACGTCTTCGTCGTCGGCTATGGGCTTGACTACAACGACGAGTACCGGCACCTGCCGTTTGTCGGCGTGCTCGAGCCTTGACCGGCGAACACGGGCTTTTTCGCGACCGGCGGCTCAATTTCGATCGGGCGGCGACGTGGCTTCATCCTCTCTCAGGCTGGCTCTGGTGACGAGACGCTATCCCCCCATGATCGGCGGGGCCGAGAGGGTGCTCAGCTATCTGGCCCGCGCGTTCGCTCAGGAGGGGGCTCAGGTGACGGTGGTCACCTCGCGCGATCCCAACAGTCCGCGAGACATCAATCCCGACAGCCCGACCTCAATCGCCGGCGAAGGGCCGACAATCGTCCGGCTCGCGACCGTCCGGACTCGGTTCATTGGAACCTCCCTTTACATGCGCGAACTCAAACGCTGGTTTCGCTTGAATTCGGTCGACCTGGCCTATGTGTCGATGCTCAAACACGACGCCTATGTGACCATCAAGTCGGGCGAGCGACTCGGCTTTCCAGTCGTCGCGCGCCCGGAAGGGGCCGGGCTCACGGGTGATCTCGCCTGGCAATCGTGGGGGCGATTCGGACGCACGATCGGCCTGAAATGCCGCCGGGCGAGCGCCTTCGTGGCGATCTCGCCGCGGATCCAGGAGGAAATCGAGCAATCCTGGCTAACGGGGACGATGCGACCCTCAAGGTTTTGGGAGCCTCTTCGCCCCACTCCCAGACATCCTCGCATCGAGAGTCTGCCGAACGGCGTGCCGGTTCCTGAAACGCCCTGGCGGCCCCGGGGTCATTGGAGCAAGGCCCCCCGCGCCGTCTTCGTCGGCCGGCTCGCCGTCGAAAAGAGCCTTGATCGGCTGATCGTCGCCTGGCCGATCGTCCGCGCCCAGCATCCAACCGCCCAGCTTGTCTTGATTGGCGAGGGGCCCCAGCGCGGAGTCCTGGAAGCGCAAGCACGCGGGCTCGGGCTCACCATCGGCCCGGGACAGGCCCTGGAAATGCCAGGGGCCGTCTCCAATGTCGAGACCCACCTCCGCGACGCCGATCTCTTCGTCCTTCCCTCGTCCGAGGAAGGGATGAGCATCGCCCTGCTGGAAGCGATGGCGCTGGGGATGCCCATCGTGGCCTCGGCGATCCCTGGCAATCGCGCGCTGGTCGACGACGGCCGGCACGGACGGATCACCGAAACCAGCCCGAACATGCTAGCACAAGTCATTCTTGATCAATGGCGTGATTTCGACCCGGCGATCGCGATGGGCGAGGCCGCCCGGCTGCGCGTCGCCGCCGAGTTCTCCATCCGCGCCGTCGCTCGCCGTCACCTGGTGCTCTTCGAGGAGCTGATCGCCGCCCGAGGGGCCGAATCCGCTTGATTTTCAAGGAATCGCGCGTGCTCAACGTCTTGCAATTGATCCCGACGCTCGATCGCTCGGGGGCTGAGAAACAAATGGTCCTCCTGGCCAAGGGGCTCCCCCGCGACCGGTTCAAGGTCGAGGTGGCGGCGCTTTCGCGGCTGGGCCCCTTCGAGGCCGAGCTCGCGGACGCGGGCATTCCCGTAACCTTGATCGGCAAGCGATCGAAGCTCGATCCGCTGGCCTTCCTGAGGCTCGAGCGGTTCATGAGGGCGAAGCGCTTCGACGTGGTCCAGACCTGGATCTTCGCGGCCAACGTCTATGGCCGGGTGGCCGCGCGTAGGGCGGCCATCCCGGTCGTGATCGTCTCCGAGATGGCCGTCGACCTCTGGAAGGGCAGGATCGAGCGCTCGATCGACCGTCGGCTAGGGACCTGGTGCGACCGGTTGGTGGGTAATTCCCACGCGGTCGTCGATTTCTATCACGCGATCGGAGTTCCAGAGGATCGTCTCGCCATGATCTACTCAGGTGCTCGGGACGAACCCCCCGCGGTCGACCGGGGGCGCGTCCGCGAAAGCCTGGGAATCGAGGCCTGCGCTCCAATGATCGTGTTCGCGGGCCGGCTCGCCCCGCAAAAACGCGTGGACGACCTGCTCAAGGCGCTCGACCTGCTTCATCACGTGGTGCCCGACGCGCGGACGATCATCGCCGGCGATGGGCCGCTCCGCGCGCGACTCGAGGAAACCGCCCGGCTCTATCGGCTCGATGAGTCCGTCCGATTCCTCGGCCATCGCGACGATGTCCCCTCGCTGCTGGCCGCGGCCGACATTCTCGTCCTTCCCAGCTCGTATGAGGGCCTGCCAAACGTCGTCCTTGAGGCCATGCGATTCGGCAAGCCTGTCATCGCGACGGCCGCCCCGGGGACCACCGAGATCGTCGTCGACGGCGAGACCGGCGTCTTGGTCCCCATCGGCGACGTCCGGGCACTCGCGAAGGCCCTCCGAGACCTGATCCGGGACCCCGCCCGCGCGGCCCAATTGGGCCTCGCCGGCCGGGCCCGCGCCGATCAGCGGTTCACGGTCGACACCATGGTCAAACAATTCTCTGAGCTTTATGAATCAATCTATCGATCAAAACAGAGGGCCTGACCCGATCACGCGGATTCCACGGCCGGCGCGACCGGCGCGCGAAGCGATTCAATCAGCCTCGTGTACGCCCGCGTCCGCTCCTGGCGACTGAGCAAACCCATCAGTCGATCTCTCTCGAGGGGATCCACCACGGGGATCTCATCAACATCGAGCTCGGTCATCCGCCGTAGCGCTGTATGCGGGTTGTCGTCGGGCGTGACGGAAAGCACGGGCCGATGCGCCAGGTCGTCCGCGAGCAACCGCGGCCCCCATTCCGAGCCCAACAGCGCCCGACGCAGGTCGCGCAGGGTAATAACCCCCGTCAAAAGCGTCCCCAGCGAATCCCTGGACTAATTCCAGCGTAACCAAAAACGCGACCGCCCCCAGCCCGGCGATCAATCCCACCACCGGGCTGCAAATCGAGACCCGTCCCAGACGAGGCGAGGTCCAGAACTCGGCCAGGCGGTCGAGCCATCCTCGCGACGACGACCCAGATCGTGGAAATCGCCGCGTTTTTAGGGTCGAGGGCACGAGATTTGGTCCTCTCCAGGTTCACGGGCGCGATCCCTCGGAAGGCACGCTACGAGCTACGAATTGTCATTGAAAAAACCCAGCATCCCGATCTCTCCTGATAGCGAGCGAGAATTGAACCGGCCAACGACCCAGTTCGAAAGGAACGCGGCTAGCGGACGAAGGCGTGAACCACGACAATGATACTTGTCACGGGCCGGCCCAACCGATCGAGGCGGCCAGCCACTCGGGAGGGATGTCACCGGCATGTGCGGGATTTGTGGGGCGGTTTGGACCGATCCGCGTGGAGCGCTTGAGCCCCACCGACTCGAGGCCATGATGGGCCGGCTCGTCCACCGCGGGCCCGACGATGGCGCGGTCCATCACGACCCCCACGCGGCCCTTGGTTTTCGTCGGCTGTCGATCATCGACCTCGCCGGCGGCCGTCAGCCCCTCTCCAACGAGAACGGCACCATCTGGACCGTCTTCAACGGTGAAATCTATAACTATCCCGCGCTCAGACACAGGCTCGAGGCCAAGGGGCACACCCTACGCTCGAGCGGCGATTCCGAAGTCCTCGTCCATCTCTACGAGGACCTAGGAACCGAAATGTTTTCACTGCTCCGCGGAATGTTCGCGCTCGCGATCTGGGACGCGAGGCGACAGTCCCTCGTCCTGGCTCGCGATCGCATGGGGCAAAAACCGCTCGTCTATCGCCAGACCGAGGGACGGCTCATCTTCGCCAGTGAGCTCAAGGCGCTGCTGGCCCTGCCGGAAGACCAGGTCCCACGCCGCGTCGACCCGATCGCGCTCGACCATTACCTCGCCCTGGGCTACATCCCCCAGCCGCTGACCATCCTTGAGGGCGTCCGCAAGCTTCCCCCGGCCCATTACGCCGAATGGCGCGACGGCTCGCTCAACATCAAACGTTACTGGAACCCCGATTGGAACCACGAGCGAGCCCGCCCCATCGGCGAGGACGTCGAGGAACTGCGATCCACCCTGGCCGACGCGGTTCAGGAGCAAATGCTCGCGGACGTCCCCCTGGGGGCGTTTTTATCGGGCGGCGTTGATTCGACGATCATCGTCGGGCTCATGCGGCGTTTTTCAAACCGGCCGGTGAAGACCTTCGCCATTGGTTTTCCCGATCCGAAATACGACGAGACAAACTACGCCCTGATGGCCGCCCGACACCTGGGAACCGAGCACGAAACGTTCATCGTCGAACCCCGCGCCTGGGAGACGCTCCCCGAGCTGGCCTGGCATTTCGATGAACCCTTCGCCGATAGCTCGGCGCTGCCCACATGGCACGTCTCTCGTGAAACGCGTCGGGCGGTCACGGTGGCGCTCACCGGCGACGCCGGCGATGAGCTTTTTGGCGGATACGAGCGCTATCGGGCGCTGGGCTTGACCGAGCTTTTTCGGCGAATGCCTCGAAATTCACGGCGAATCATCGGTACGCTCCTGAGACGGATGGTCGGCGACTCCGCCCACTCCAAGTCGCCACGCCGCCGGCTCGAGCGACTCGTCGAAAACCTCGAGCTCCCGTTTCAAGATCGTTACCTGACCTGGATGACCACCTTTGGAGAATCGAGCCGGCTAAGTCTTTACTCTTCCGAACAGCTCGACCTCCTGGCCGCCGCGACCGCGGATCGGTCGGCGGGCGAGGTCGTCGAACCCGCGAATGTCCTGGCCGCGGCCTTCGCCCAGGCCAGCCGACGCGACCCGATGACCCAGGCAATGGTCGCGGATATGCTCACTTACCTTCCTGGC
>JAKBAP010000193.1 GCA_021808995.1 Planctomycetota bacterium
CAACCTGCGCGGCCCCGACGTGAGCGGCCTTGAGCTGGCGGAATGGCTCAAGCCGATCACGCGGCCGGTGGTGTTGCTGGCGTGCTTCTCGGGAAGTGGGCCCTTGATCAACCGGCTCAGTCGCCGCGATCGGGTGATCGTGACGGCGACCAAGAGCGGCGCTGAGCTCAATGCCACGCGGTTTGGCCAGTACCTCGCCGAGACGACTCACGATCTCAAGGCCGATCTGGATAAGGACGGCCAGGTGTCGGTGCTCGAGGCGTTCTTGACCGCCTCCGGTCGGACGGCCCAGTCGTATCGCGAACAATCCAGGCTGGCGACCGAGCATGCGCTTCTAGACGACAATGGCGACGGCCTGGGCACCCCGGCGGAATGGTTCCAGGGCGTCCGCGCGATCCGTCGGGCCAAGAACGACGCCCCTCTGGATGGCCTTCGCGCAGGCCAGATCGCGCTTGTCCCCAGCGACCGCGAGCGCAAGCTCCCGCCGGAGGTCCGCCGCCGGCGCGACGCCCTCGAGCTCGAGCTCGGCCAGCTCCGCGACGAGAAGAGCAAGCTCGCCGAACCGATCCACGACTCGCGTCTCGAGAAAATCTTGCTCGAGCTCGCGCGGCTCTATGAGAAGGCAAACGCCCTCGAGCCTCCGGGGCAATGACGCTTCCTCGATCGAGATCGCCGGTCGTTAATCTGTTTGCCTGGGCGAATCCCGAGTATCATCATGATTTGAGCGTGGCGTTGCCGGACGGGCGGTTTTCGTGTCCCAGCCCCACCGGAATCATGGGAGTCAGGCAATGGCGATTCAGGGTGTCGCGTCGGATGAGCAAGTGTTTTTTCATGATCGCGCGAACCGCCCAAAGTCCTATGTGTTGATGGCGGCGGGGACGTTCGCGATTTGCCTCGCCGTCCTGGGATTCATGATCGCGAGCCGAAGCCCAACCTTCAAGCCGAGCCTGATTTCGTTCTCGACGGCTCCGGTCTTGATTGGACTCGGTCTCATCACCGTCGGCTGGTACATGTTCCTGACCGAGCCTCGCGTGGTCACCGTGGATCGGGATGGCTTCTCGATCCAAGACCCTCGCGGTAATCGCCGATTTCGCTGGAACGATATCGGCGGGTGCGCGTTGTCAGGGAATGCCGGGACCAACCAACCTCGCGTCCTCATCGTGACGGGCGTCAATGGAAAACCGATGATCTCACTCGATGATTCGTTTCACCCATTCGAGAAAATGGTGAAATCGATGACGGACCACGTCGAGTCGAGAGCCCCGGGCGCTGTCAATCCTCTCGCGAGCGAAAGCCCGCCCAATTAAGCCGCCCTGGCCGTTGCTCTCGTGTCCGCCACTGGGCTTTCCGCGATCGAGTCGAGGGGCGACGGCGACCAAACAGCCAAAAACCCCCCCGTCTCACGATACTCTATTCCCTAATTCGTATATAGTGATTAAGATGGTGGAGCGTGCAAGATCGTCCATGCGCGTCGGAGTTTGAGATCGGAGCGTATTGATGCGGATCGTGATCGTGGGGGGCGTGGCGGCGGGAGCGTCGGCGGCGACTCGCGCGCGGAGGCTCTCGGAAGAGGCCGAGATTATCATGCTGGAACGGGGCCCCGACGTCTCGTTCGCCAACTGCGGGCTTCCGTATCATCTCGGTGGGGAGATCGCCGATCGTGAGAAGCTCTTGGTCGTGAAGCCCGAGCTTCTGGCCCGAAGGTTTCGCATCGACGTGCGGACCCGCTCGGAGGTCGTGGCCATCGATCGCGCTCGAAAGCTCGTCCAGGTGCGCGACCTCGCGCACGGTCAGCGCTATGATCTCGAATATGACAAGCTGGTCCTGGCCATGGGGGCCGAGCCGCTGAGACCCCCGATCGCCGGGCTCGACCTCGCGGGCGTTTTCACGTTGCGCAACCTCGCGGATATTGACCGGATCAAGGCGTTCGTCGACGGCGGGGTGGGATCCGCCGTGGTCGTTGGGGCGGGATTCATCGGGCTTGAGGTCGTGGAAAACCTGGTTCGCCGGGGAGTCGCCACGACGTTGATCGAGCTCCAGGACCAGGTTTTGCCAGTGCTCGACCGTGAGATGGCCGCTCCGATCCTCGATCGACTGAGGGAGCGGGGTGTCATGACGCGGCTCGGGCGGTCGACCACGGCGATCGAACGGACGGCGATCGATCTCGAGGTGGTCTTGACTTCCGGCGAACGGGTCGCGACCCAGATGGTGATCCTGGGCGTGGGCGTTCGGCCCGAGAGCAAGCTGGCCGCCGAGGCGGGGCTCGAGCTTGGCTCTCGTGGCGGCGTCAAGACCGACGGCCATCAGCGAACCAGCGACCCGGACATCCTCGCCGCCGGCGACATGGTCGAGGTCACCTGCCATGTCACCGGCCGTCCCACGATGGTCCCCCTGGCTGGACCAGCCAATCGTCAGGGACGGATCGCCGCCGACGTGATTTTCGGCAAGGAGAGCCGGTTCCGGGGTGCTCAGGGAACGGCGATCGTCCGCGTTTTCGATCTTGTCGCGGCGACCACGGGGCTCTCTGAAAAGTCGCTTCGCCAGTCAGGTATCGCGTACCTCAAGAGCTATGTCCACCCCAATCAGCACGCCAGCTACTTCCCCGCCGCGATGCCCATGACAATTAAGCTCTTGTTCACACCCGGCGAGGGCAAGCTCCTCGGCGCTCAGGTCGTGGGGGGCGAGGGGGTGGATAATCGGATCAACGTCCTCGCGCTTGCCCTTCAGGCCGGCATGACGGTTTTCGACCTTGAGGAGGTCGAGCTCGCCTACGCGCCCCAATTCGGATCCGCCAAGGACGCGATCAACATGGCCGGCTTCGTCGCGGCCAACGTCCTCAAGGGAGACTGCCCCCAGGTTTACGCCGAGGATTTGCCAGCCCCAGGATCTCATACGCATGACAGGCCATTCCTACTCGATGTCCGAACTCCGACCGAGTTCGCCGCCGGCGCCATCCCTGACTTCGTCAACATTCCCCTGGACGACCTCCGCGGACGAATCGGCGAAGTCCCCTCGGACCGCAAGGTCATCGTCACCTGCCAGGCCGGCCAGCGCGGATACTACGCAACCCTGATTCTCAAGCACGCCGGCCGAGATGCCGCCAACCTCGCCGGGGGCTACACTCTTTACAAACGCACCCACCCCCAGACGAGATGATCCGGGCCGGTTTCAGGATTGATATATTACCAGGTGGCTGTATAGTAGATTGCCATCCGTTGAAGACGCGGGCCTGAGGCTTGGCGTTTTTTCTGACTTACCGGAAGCGGGGAGGGTGAGTGATGGGACGACTTGGCCCGGGCGTGACGAAAAATGGGGCCGGCATTGTGCTCGCGGCGATGGTGATTGGCGTGCTGGCGTGCGGGAAGGGCGAGGCGTCGGACGAAAAACGGCTCAAGGTCGTAGTCCACGTCAATTTCGCGGATCCCACGCGGCAGGGGGATGGTCTCAAGAATGTCGCGAACATTCTGAAGGCAGCCGTCGTGGCGGGCGAACAGGCCGAGATCGAGGTGGTTTGTCACGCGAGTGGAATCGTGCTCCTGGAAAAAGCCAGGTCCGCGCACGCGGCCCAGATTGAAACGCTTCAGAAACAGGGCGTGCGGTTCGCGGCCTGTGAAAACACGATGCGTCAGCGGTCGATCAAGGTCGACGACCTGGTGCCAGGGGCGAAGACGGTCCCTTCGGGGGCTTTCGAGGTCGTCTCGAAGCAGCGAGATGGTTATTCTTACTTCAAGCCTTGATCCCCGATACATAGTAAACGCATATGTGAGGATTCAGTAATGAGCGGACAATCGGGTGGTTTGATCAGCACAATTGGTCCCGAGCGGCTCTACCGGATTATTCAGGAGGGTCAATCGGTCGAGCTCATCGACGTGCGTACGCCGGGTGAATACCATTCTGGCCACGCCGCGCTGGCCCGGTGCGAGCCCCTGGACTCGCTTGACCCGGCCAGGATCGTCGCTGAGTCGCCGCCGGGCCAGCCGATCTATCTGATTTGCCGGAGCGGAGCGCGTTCCGAGAAGGCCTGCGCGGCCTTTGCCGCGGCGGGGTTTGGCGATCGCGTCGTGAGCGTCGAGGGTGGCACGCTCGCCTGGGACAAGGCCGCCTTGCCGATGGTCCGGGGGCGCTACCTCTTGCCGCTGGACCGTCAGGTGCGAATCGCGGTTGGGGTCCTGGTCTTGATCGGGGCTGTCCTGGGGTATCTGGTCAACCCCTGGTTTTACGCCCTTTCAGCCTATTGCGGCGCTGGGCTGGTCTTCGCGGGCGTCACGGATATCTGTCTCATGGGCTGGATCATCGCCAGGATGCCCTGGAACCAGACCAAGGGCCCCCAGTCGACCTGCTGTTCTTGAAAAGCCCTTCCGATAACGGAGTCGAGACGTATGACGGTTCAATCAGGATGGTCCATCGCCTGGTTCGCGGGACTTTTCCTGGGGGTGGGGGTAGTCTCGGGCGAGGCTCGCGGAGGCGACTCGCCGGGGGCCGACGCGCCGCGGACGATCACGCTGGCCTATTTCGCCGATCTTCATGCCCAGCTCGAGCCGCATCCGGAGCTCTATTGGTCGCGTGGCAAGGATGAGCTCGTCAGGGAAGCCGGCGGCGTGGCGCGGCTCGCGACGGCCATCAGGGACCTTCGCAAGGAGCGCCCAGGCAAGACCTTGATCATGGACGCGGGGGACACGATTCAGGGGTCGGCCGCGGCGGCCTGGACCGAGGGGGCGGTGGTCGTGCCCGCGCTCAACGCTCTTGGGCTCGACCTGGCCATTCCCGGCAACTGGGAGGTCGTCTACGGCAAGAGTGTCCTGCTCAAACGCGCCGGCGAGTTTCACTACCCCATGATCGCGGCCAATATCCGCGACGCCACGACCGGGCGGCTCATCTTTCCGCCCTATCTTGTCAAGGACATTGGCGGCGTCCGCGTCGGCGTGATTGGGTTCACGGATCCCGACGTCCCGGAACGCCAGCCCCCGTCCTACAGCAAGGGACTACTCTTCGACAAGGACGATGTGCTCCCTCCCCTGGTCGAACGATTGAGAAAGGTCGAGCGAGCCGATGTCGTGGTTGTCCTCTCGCATATTGGACTGCCCAAGGCCATCTCCCTGGCCGAGCGGCTCCATGGCGTCGACATCATGCTATCAGGCGATACGCATGAGCGAACCTATGAGCCGATCGTCCGGCGTGACACCTGGATCGTCGAGCCCGGTGGCTTCGGCTCGTTTTTCGGCCGGCTCGACGTGACGGTGGCCGGCGGTCGCGTGACCGATCGGCGCTGGAAGCTGATCGAATTGCGATCCGGCGAGGTCGCGGAAGCACCCGACGTCACGAGGGTCGTCGCCGACACGCTCGCCCCACTCAGAGGCCGGCTCGACGCGGTCATCGGCAAGACCAACGTCACCCTCGCGCGTTACGCCGTCGTCGAGACGAGCCTCGACGCCATGCTGACCGATGCCCTGCGCGAGGAAACGGGCGCTGACATCGCCCTGTCGAATGGCTTTCGGTTCGCGTCGCCTTCACTCGTGGGGCCACTCGAGGAAAAAGACCTCTGGACCTGGTATCCCATCACCAGTCAGGTCATGATCGGCAAGGCGACTGGCAAGCAGCTCCGCGAGTTCTGGGAGCGGGAGATCGAAAACGTCTTCGCGACCGACCCTCGAAAGCTGTTCGGGGGATGGTTGCCCCGGACCTCGGGCATGACGATGCGTTTCGAGGCACGGGCCCCTCGCGGCGGGCGAGTCCGCGAGATCCTGGTCGCCGGCGAACCTATTAAGGATGATCATCTCTATACTGTTTCTTCGTGCCGGCGCGAGGGGGACCCGCCCGACAAGCTTTGCCGAATCCCCAAGGTCCAAGACCCGAGGGTCCTCAAGGTCGACGCCCACGAGGCCGTCCGTCATTACCTGGCGCGACATCGCCCCCTTGAGCAGCCATCAATGGGCCGGGTCGTCGCGGTCGATTTGCCCCCCGTCGTCCGCTCGCAAGTGATGGCCTCAAGCCCCCCCTCCGCCGACAAATAAGGCCCGCCACCACCAATCAGCCGAGATGCGCCACGTACTCGCCCTGATGGCCAATTCAGGGCATAAGGGCTCTTCCTTGGCCATCTGGACCCCGAAACCGAGCCGCCCGGAATCGCTCGAAACCGATGACGACGAGGATTTCACGGCGATCGTAACCCGAGCCCGCGCCATCGCGTCACGATTTCTCGCGCGCGAGCCATTCCTGATAATTCATCCTGGGGATGTGGAAAAACGCGTCCCGCGTCCTGACGTAGGCACCCTTGCCGTTCATGCGGCCCACGGCGTGGAGTTGCTCGGCTCGGATGTAGGGGCCAGATGGATCAACGAATTCGTCCTTGACGTGAATGGCCACGACCTGGCCCAGGATGACCCGCGATCGGCCGATCTCCATGGTCGTGAGTTCCCGGCATTCCAGGCTCGCGGGTGATTCGAGGATTCTGGGAACGGAGACAAGGGAGGATGGGGCGGTCTCGAGCTTGGCGATCGCCAATTCCTCCACGCCGGGGGGAAAATCGACCGCGCACAGAACCATCCGCTCGGCCAGTTCCTCGTTCACCACGTTAATGACGAATTCGCCGGTCTCGCGAATATTACGCGCGGTATCTTTCCCGATGACGCCAGGCCCCGGCCGATTGCCGACGCCAATCGCCACGATCGGGGGATCGGTCCCGACGTAGTTGTATGCGCTGAATGGGGCCGCGTTGACGTTGCCGACAAGGTCGACGCTCGTGATCCAGGCGATCGGCCGGGGGGCGACCAAGCCGATCAGCAGATTATAGGTTTGATGCGGGGCAACCTTGCCAACATCAAGAATCATCGCGATTTTGCCCCTCGAGCGAGAGCCGTGCCGACCTTGTGGTCTTGATCGTCGGTTTCAGCACAGGACATCCTCGACGGTGATCTGGCCGACCTCGACCGGGCGGACGACCAGGTTCATGAGTCAGTATGCCGCGATCCCGCCTCGCCGTAAAGGCGGGCCAGCTTGTGATCCTCGACGAGGCTCGAGTCCGCGATCTCGATGACCAGTGTAAGGAAGTCCTTGCCCACTCTTTGCCCACCACGGGGGACGTTTCCGGTCGCTATGAGCCGCATTCTGACATAGTGGCAGGATCGGATGACGATTTCCTTGCCAACGAAAACCCCTTGTTTCCAAGGGGTTGGACGCATCCGGTCGCTCTGAGTCGTGTGCCGACGTGAATGCCCCCCGTAGGACTCGAACCTACAACCCGCTGATTAAGAGTCAGCTGCTCTGCCAATTGAGCTAGGAGGGCCTCGCAATTCGATCCTTATCATGGCAAACGTCGCGCTCGCTTGCAAGCCAACCTCTGGACGATGCTCGAGCGCCTCGGGTTCGCTTGGCGACCGAGGTCGTGCCGTTTTCCTGGGTTCGCGTGAATTCCCTCGAATAAGCCTGGCCCGCGAAACCTCGAACTTTCCATGTTGCTCCAGGTAAACGCCTCGATCCGCTTGACGTGTTTCGCTCGACTTTCCTTGAGACCCCCCTGCCCCAGGTTGCTATAATCTCTAGAGACAACGATCGGTAACCCGATACGGGAATCCGCAACCCATGCGTCGGGATCTGGATGACGTGATCCAAGGTTGGCCCTACGACCCCGAACCGGGCGAGGTTCTGGCTCGTGAGATCCGGGCTCGTGACGGCCGCACGGTCTTGCAGGTCCGCATCGAGCTTGGGGTGCTCCAGCTTGAGGTTGGTGGGCGTCCCGATGGTCTGCGTCCCCACGGGTTCCTGACGTACCTCGACTACCTGCGCCATAGCGCGGCCAGCCGAGGTCTGGCACCGGGGCTCAAGTCCATCACTTCCTGGTCGATGTCCGAACCGCAACGCAACGAGACCGACCGCGAATTCATCCAGTTTTATCATCGGCGCGTGGCGTGGTTGTCGCTCAGACGTTATGACAAGGCGGTTTTCGACGCCGACCATACCCTGGCCCTCATGGATTTCGTCCGTCGCCATGGGGGCGAGCCCGATTATATCGCCTCGCACGAGCAGTTTCGCGGGCTGGTGCTCTTTCATCGTACCCAGGCGTTGACCGCGATCGCGCTCGAGCGGAGAAAGCCCGAGGAAGCGATCGACATCCTGCGCGATGGGGTTGAGCGGCTCTCGGACCATCAGCGAGCCTGGTGGACCGACCACGACGCCGACGAATCGCCTAACCCCACCCTGATCGAGCAGTTACGCGGGCTCGAGAACGAGATTCGCAAGAATTTCTCGGTCGAGAAGACCCTTCGCGAACAACTTGACGAGGCCGTCGCCAGCGAGGATTACGAGGCGGCCGCTCGCTTGCGTGACCGCATCCGCGCTCAAGCGAGGGCCCATCGCTAGCGGCGACCACCGGAGCCGGCCCCATCACGTCATCTGGTCCCAGGCGACGGCATGGGCGGAAACAACGGGTCCATCGACGCAAACCCGGCGAAGGTCCGTCGAGCCGTCGGACGCGATCATGGGCGCGACGCAACTGAAACACGCCCCAATGCCGCAGGCCATGTGATTTTCGAGTGAGACCTGGCAATCGATCCTCGCCTCGCGGGCGATCCGGGCCAGGGCCGCGATCATCGGGACGGGTCCGCAGCCGACGATGAGGGAGGGGGGGCGACCCCGTTCCAGGCGTCGCGTGACCAGTTCGGTCACATAGCCGTGGTGGCCCAGGGATCCGTCGTCGGTCGCCAGTTCGACCTCAATTCCCCCTGCCCGAAAATCGTCCAGGCCGGCGAAAAGGTCGGCCGTGCGGGCTCCGTAGAGCAAGGTTACCGAGTCGGCCACGCCGATCGAGTCATCCGCGCCGTAGCTCGCGGTACCCAGCCATGAACGGCCGAGGGCCAGAAACGGCGTCTGCCCGATTCCTCCCGCGACGAACAGGACCGAACCACTTGGAGGCCTACCAAAACCGTTGCCAAGGGGCCCCCAGATGGTCACGTCATCGCCCGGTCCGCGCTCAGCCAGGGCGGCCGTTCCCCGACCGATCACCAGATAGACCACGTCGATCGCGATGGCCTGGCCAGCCTGGTCGCGAACGACATCGTAAAGCGCTAGTGGCCGTCCCAGGAGCGGGTCGGACGACCCACGAGGACCTGGCCTGACCATCAAGAATTGCCCCGGCCTGATGGCTTGGGCCATGGCCGGGGCCGCCAGACGAAGGCGATACGTGTCGCGCGCGATCCGGGTGTTCTCGATCACGCTCGCGACGCTCTGGGCGGCCGAAGCCGGCGCGACGGACTCCATGGAACGCAAGCCTCGAATGATCGGGGTTCAAGGACCGTGATCGGCCAGTGCTCGGGTCAATCGTCGCTCTTCTCGGGAGTCGATCCGTCCGTCGGACCCTTGGGACCAGGCCCGGATCGAGGCGGCTTTCGCTTGATCGCGATCGGACGCTTGCGGCCAGGGGGCCCCGAATGTGACCGAGGGCCGGGCCCGCGCGACTCGGGTTCAAGCCCCAAAATCGTACGCCCTGGTCGATCCGGCCTGGAATGGGACGGCGGCGGTCCTGATTGCCCCGCTCCGCCCGCCCTCGGAGGATAGCGCCGAGGGGGCGGTCCCTGGTCTCCATCGCGTCGATGGGCGGCGCGAGGAGGCCGTCGTTCCTGGTCCCCGTCGTGCCGTCGCGGCGGTGGTCCCGAGGGTCGCGGTCCCTGGTCTCCATCGCGTCGATGGGCAGCGCGAGGAGGCCGTCGTTCCTGGTCCCCGTCGTGCCGTCGCGGCGGTGGTCCCG
>JAKBAP010000194.1 GCA_021808995.1 Planctomycetota bacterium
CCAATGAGACGTACTTGGTCTCATAATAAGCGTCGAGCCCTTCCATCCCGAGTTCGCGGCCGATGCCGGACTCTTTCATGCCGCCGAAGGGGCACTGGGGAGTGGCGGGGACGGGGTCGTTGATGCCGATGATCCCCGCCTCGAGCCCCTCGGCCATGCGGGTCGCGACGGTGAGGTCGTTGGTGAAGACATAGGCCGCCAGGCCATAAGGCGTGTTGTTGGCGGCGGCGATGACGTCGTCGAGCGAGTTGAAATCCAAGAGCGGCATGACCGGGGCGAAGGGCTCCTCGGTCATGATCCGCATGTCGGACGAGACTCCCCGGATGACCGTGGGTTCGAACCAGTGCCCCTTGGGAAACAGGCTTCCGCGGTTGCCGCCGGTCAGGATCTCCGCCCCCTTGGATCGGGCGTCGTCGACCAGCGACGATGTCTTGGTCAGGGCCCGGGCCTCGAACATGGGGCCGACCTGGACGCCAGCCTCGAGCCCGTTGCCGACCTTGAGCCCGCGGGTGATCGCGACGACGGCCTCGGTGAACTCGGCGGCGATTTTCTCTTGCACATAAAACCGCGAAGGGGCGATGCAAACCTGGCCGTTGTTGCGGAATTTACCGATGACGGCGGCCTGGGCGACCTGTTGCAGGTCGGCGTCGGGAAAGACGATCAAGGGGGCGTGGCCGCCGAGCTCGAGCGACAGGCGCTTAACCTGGTCCGCGGAGCGCCTGATGAGCTCCTTGCCGACGGCCGTCGAGCCCGTGAAGCTGATCTTGCGAACGGCGTGGTTGGCGAAAAAGGCGTCCGCGATCGGGATCGCCTCGCCCATGACCAGGTTCGCGACCCCCTTGGGAATGCCGGCGCCGATCAAGCACTCGAACATCTCAAGAACCGTTAGCGGCGTCTGATCGGCTGGCCGGCAGACGACCGTGCATCCGGCGGCGAGGGCGGGCGCGATCTTGCGGCTGGGGAGAGCCGCCGGGAAGTTCCACGGAGTGATCGTGGCGACCACGCCGACGGGGTGTTTGATCGCGAAATAGCGCTTGGCGATGTTGGTCGGCGGGATGATCCGGCCGTAGGAGCGCTTGGCTTCCTCGGCGAACCATTCAAAGGTATCGGCCGCGTGCAGGACCTCGGTCCTGGCCTCGATCAGCGGCTTACCTTGCTCCATGGTCAGCGTGCGGGCGATCCGGTCAGCGCGATCGCGCATGAGGTCGGCGGTTTTCTTGAGGATCTTGGCCCGGTCGTAGACCGAGAGCCTGCGCCAGGCGGGAAACGCGGCCGCGGCGGCCTCGATGGCGCGATCGGCGTCGGCCCGGCCGCCATAGGCGACCTCGGCCACCACGGACTCGTCGGCCGGGTTCTCGACCTTGAGAGTCCCACCACCCATCGCCTCGCGCCATTCGCCGTCGATGTACATCCTCGTCGAAACCGACACCACTTCCGTCGCCATCGAAGGCCTCCCCATCGCGACCCCGGTCGAAATCCTCCCGGATTCCGATCACCTTGTCACGAATGATGTTCCGTGGACTCAATCGAGCCAGGATACCAGCCCCGCCAGGCGGTTTCAACCACGCCGAGATTCGCCCATCACCCCCTCATCCAGGCGACCGCGACCAGGAAATCGACACAATCGGCGAAATCGGCTCAATCGCGGAGTTCGTCCGTGCCGAAACCAGTGAATGAAGGGGTGTGTCGCGCGCCCTGGCCATGCTCGCTCCCCACGTTCACGCGACATTGGCGGTGGTGATGCATGCATAAGATCGCGCGAAGGGCCGGCGGGCTTCGAGTGCCCGCGCTTCTGATCGTCGGGATCCTGGGGCTGGTGCCTGGTCGGGTGTCGGCCTCTCCGATCCGCCATGCTCATCACGAGGCGGCCCGAATCGACGCCGCGGATCATCAGTCGTGGTCGAGGTTCGTGCTCGGGGGTCCCTCGGTGTGGTCGCATGTGGCGCATCCCCAGGTGACACCGCGGATTGAGGCGGTCATCTGGCGGGCGATTCGCACCGATCCCGGCGGGACAGCGCCTGTTTTGGACTATCTGCTCTGGAAACAGCGAAGGGATCCCGCGCGGTTTGCCTTTTACCACTCCAGGCTCGCCCCCGCGCTGACGCGACTGGTCGCGCCGACGGTGTCTCCCCAGCAGCTCACCCCTCCGGTGACGCCGTCCACGGTCCCCAATATCCAGCCACAGCAGATTCCCGAGCCCAGCACGCTCCTGATCGCCGCGATGATGTTGGGTTTCGCCGCCCGCCGCGTGGTTCGAGCCACGTCGTCAAGCCGGTCCGATCTATGTTAGATTGCCTCCAGGCCCGAACCGGCCGGGGATCTCCCGGGTCGATCTCGAAGGGCTCGGTGAAGGCGAATTCCAGGAGGCGAGGGACCAGGTGGCGCGTTATTTCATCACGACGGCGATCGATTATCCCAACAGCCGGCCGCACATTGGCACGGCGTTCGAGAAGATCGGCGCGGACGCGCAGGCGCGGTTTCGCCGCATGGAAGGGGACGACGTCTTTTTCCTGATGGGCAACGACGAAAACACGATCAAGGTCCCCCAGAGAGCGCGCGAGCTCGGCCTCGCCCCCAAGCCCTACGTTGACGAGATGGCTCGCCAGTTCCAGGATGTCTGGAGGGCGCTCGAGATCTCGTTTGACGAGTTCATCCAGACCAGCGAAGTTCGCCATCACGTGGCCTGCCAGCGGTTTATCCAGGCCGTTTTTGACGCGGGCGATATCTATAAGAGCGTCTATAAGGGGCACTACTGCAACGGCTGCGAGACCTTCAAGACGGACAAGGAGGTCGAGGAAGCCGGCGGGCGATGCCCCAACCACCCGAGCGTGCCCTTGATTTGGGTCGAGGAAGACAACTATTTCTTCCGGCTGTCGGCATACCGGGATCGGTTGCTCGATCATTACGCGAACCATCCTGAGTTCATCCAGCCCGAGAGCCGGCGCAACGAGATCGTCAATCTGGTGAAGGACGAGCTCAAGGACGTCGCGATCACTCGCAAGGGATTTGAGTGGGGCATCAAGACCCCCTTCGACCCTTCGCAGACGATTTACGTCTGGTTTGACGCCCTGCTCAACTACATCACGGCGGCCGGTTACGGGTCGGACCCGGAGCGGTTCGCCGTCACCTGGCCGGCTGATGTCCACGTGATCGGCAAGGACATCACGCGATTCCACTGCGCCCTTTGGCCGGCGATGCTGATGTCGGCCGGGCTGCCGCTCCCTAGGCGGGTCTTTGGCCATGGCTTCGTGTATCGCAAGAACGAGACCACCGGCGAGATCCAGAAACTCTCCAAGAGCCTGGGCAATGTCGTCGAGCCGATGGAGCTCATTGAGCGGTTTTCGTCGGAGGCGTTTCGCTATTACTTTCTCAGCCAGTGTCCCTTCGGTGGTGATGGCGAGTTTTCCTTCGAGCGCTTCGCCGAGGCTTATAACAGCGGCCTAGCCAACAACCTGGGCAACCTTTACAGCCGCATTCTCACGATGTGTCTGAAGTATTTCAACGGCGACCTCGGAGACGCTCGGGCCGACCAGGCCCGAGCGTGGACCAAGGGGGCTGATTTTCCGGCCCTGATTCAGGATCTGAGAGCGCGGATCACGGCGTTTGAATACGGTTTCGCGTTTCAGCGGATCGGCCGGGACGTCGTGGATCTGGCCAATCTGTATATCCAGGAGACCGAGCCGTTCAAGCTTGCCAAGACGGACCTTCCCGCTTGCAAGGCCGTCCTGATCAACCTCGCGGAATGGCTCCGGACCACGGCGATCCTGCTCAAGCCCTTCCTGCCGCGAACGGCCGCGACGTTTTACCAGGCGTTTAATTTCGAGGAATTCCAGCCCTGGAGCTCCGTTTCCTATCAGGACGCGGCCACTCCTTTGCTCGGCCCCGGCCTTTGCGTGACCGCGCCCAGTACGGGGGGCAAGCCAACCCCACTCTTCCCCAAGATCGATCTCGGGCCAAGCTCGGGGTAAAAGACTGTAAAGTGTTGATGGGATTGAGGAATTCCTCTCGCCCGTTTCAGCCGATCTGATAGATTGGTCCCGATCGGGCTCGCGATGCCGCGGCATCCGGTGGTTGGCGACCCCACGGACGAGGTCCCAAGCCCGCGAAGGCGCTTTTCCTAGACGCGGGACGGTGTCAGAGAGGGCCATAGTCAACATGGATGACCCCAAACGCACCCTGGTTGTGATCCTTTCCATGCATCGGTCGGGCTCGAGCCTGACTTCCCAGACCTTGCAACGGTTGGGAATGTCGCTCGGCCCCTTCGAGCTCAATGGCGCGGCCCCATCGAATCCCTACGGGCACTTCGAGGCGGTCCCGTTCATGCTGCTGAATCAGCAGATCCTGTCGCTGGCGCATGGTTTCAAGGACGACTTGCCCGACTCTCCAGAGATCCTGTCGCGATTCGTCGCTTCCGATGGGGTCTGGACAAGCGGAGTCCACATTCCCGACGAGCTTTACGACCAAGGGCGGGCGATGGTCCGGGCGCTCGTCGACTCGGGGCCGGTCTCGGGTTTCAAGGACCCCCGAACGGTGCTCGCCTGGCCTTTCTGGCGCGATGTGTTCGAATCGTTCCCCGAAGTCCGAGTCGTCCCGTTAGGGCTCGTCCGCTCGCCGCACGAAATCGCCATGAGCCTGGTCACGCGCCGCGTGGGTATGCTCTCGTACTGGGATTCGCTCGACATGGTGGGGGTGCATCTGAGCCGGATTCGCGCGATCCTAGGCGAGTTCCCGGACGCTCCGCCGTGTCTTTGCCTCGGTCCGAACTATCTGAAGACACTCGAGCGTGTGATCCCTCGGTGTGGGCTCACGTGGCGGGCGGCCAGGGCGGTCGACGTTTTCGACCCGTCGTGCATCCATCATGAACCGGCCACGGTCCCCCACCCGGCGCAGGCACACTACGAGGCCCTTCGCGGCGAGCCGGCCATGTCGTTCTCGTCGCCTGGGAATCTGGGGAGGCTCGAGACCGACGCCCGGGCCATCGAAAAGCGTCGGCTGGCGGAATGGCAGGCGACTCGCGAGCGGTTGGACCAGACGACGAACGCGGTTCACCAGGCCGAGACCAGCCGGGACCAAGCCCGAGAGGCCCTCGGCGTCGCGATGGCCCAGCTTGCCGAGCGAGAGGCCCGGCTCGCCGACGCCCACAATCGACTGAGCGAAGCCTGGGGACAGATCGGCTCGCTTCAGTCCAGCCTACGTGAAACCCAAGAGGAACTCGCCCGCGTTCGCGAGCTCGCCCACGGCTGGCGCGTTCGACTCGAAAAATGGGAATCGCATCCCGTCTTTTCCTTCGCGCTCAGGAGCCGTCGGCGACTCAGGGAGTTCATCGAAAGCCGGGAAGCAGGCTGAGATTCGGCGGAGCCCTTACCCCGTGGCGGGGAGGGCCCTCGCGGTTCCAACGAAGCCTCTCACCCGCTCCGCGATTCGCGGGGCGGCCTTACCGTCGCCATAGGGGCTCGCTCCCCGTGCCATCTCGTTGTAAGCGTCAGCGCTCGTGAGCAGCCGGCTCGCCTCTAGTACGATCCGCTCGGGATCACGCCCCACCAGCCGCGCGACCCCCTGAAAAATCGCCTCCGGGCGCTCGGTTTCCTCGCGCATCACGAGCACCGGTTTGCCGAGCGCGGGCGCTTCTTCTTGAATGCCTCCGGAATCGGTCAACACCAGGGTCGATGCCTTCATGGCGGCCACGAACGATTCATAGTCGAGTGGCTGGATGAGCCGGACTCGCTCGAGCCCACCCAACACGCGCTCGACGACCGGGCGGATCCCAGGGTTCGGATGAACTGGCCAGACGATTATTACATCGGGAAACCGATCGTGTAACGTGGCGAGGGCGCGGCAGATCCCTTCCAGGGGCTCTCCCAGCGAATCGCGACGATGGGCCGTGGCCAGGATCACGCGGCGGCCACGGGCACCCGCGATCCCGGCCGAGCCGACTCGCCTGGCGGTCGAGAGCAAGGCGTCGATGACGGTATTGCCCGTCACGAGAATGGCATGCTGATCGACCCCTTCACGCATCAGATTCAGACGTGCCCTGGGCGTCGGCGCGAAGTGCAGGTCGGCCAGATGAGAGGCGACGACGCGATTGGCTTCCTCTGGGAAAGGCGATTTGAGATTCCCGCTCCTGAGTCCGGCCTCGACGTGGCCAAACGGGACGCCGGAGCCGGCACACGCGAGCGCCGTCGCCACCACCGAGGTGGTATCGCCCTGCGCCAGCACGAGAGCCGGCCGGATCACGGCTAGCGCTCCCGCGAGCGATTCTGAAAGCCGGCGGGCGGCGTCCGCGAATGGCACGAGGCGCTCCATGAACCGCAGGTCGTGATCCGCGGCCACTCCGAACCAGTCCAGGATCGGGTCCACCAGGTCGCCGTGCTGGCCGGTCTTGAGCACGACGATGTCCAGGCCAGGCTTGGCCGTGAGCGCGAGCGCCACCGGGGCCATCTTGATCGCCTCGGGCCGGGTGCCGATCACGCAGAGAACCCTCGGCGTTCTGGCCATGATTCACGCCTCGCGACTGGGTCCAGGCGAGGGTCGACGCGACCCCCTGTCCTGTGACGAGCGGGGGGATGGTAAACGATCTCGTCGAATCGCGGGAGACGAGCTTGGCGGTCCGAGAGTTGGATCTCGTCGTCCGTCGAGTCGGTCGGCCACGGGGGGCCGCTCGACTCGGCCTTGATCACCCCGCGAAGGCGGCGTGTGTCATCACCAACACCACCGCCGCGTGCACCAGCCAGGCGGCCGTCCGGACTCGATTCGATCGTAACAAGGCCGCCAGCGCCCGCGCGTCGAATCCCCCCGCCAGGCGCTCATGCGAGGGAACCGAGAAAAACGCCGTCACGATCCAGGTGATGAGCGCGGACGCGAACCCAAGACCCGCGAGCACACGACCCGATCCCGGCGACGGCGCGAACACCAAGAACGCCGACGTCACGAGCTCGATCGCCATCGGGGGAAAGACCACCAGGGTGATCCGCCGGGTATGCTCCGCGTGGTAATGAGGAAACGCGTCATTTCCAACGGATCCAAACAAGGGATAATGAACAATCTGGACGATCATGATCACGCCGAGCATGAACCAGGTCGAGGCGAGGCACAAGAGCAAGATCAGGGTCGGAGCCATTCGTGTTCCCTCGATTTGGCCCACCGCGTGCCCGACCCTTGGGATGGCCACCATCACGAGCGCCTGCCCGGGGCCGATGAGATCGCGACGAGCGGGGACCTGCATTGAAGGATACGCCTTGAATGGACGACGGTCGGCGAAAAAACGCCCCGTTCATCGAGCACGCCAACCGCGGCGACTCCGCCTCGATCGTCATCCAACCACGAATCGCGTCATCCCGGTCGACACGGGATCAAGGGTGGAAACCCAGCAGCCGGTCGACGGTCTGGGTCGTGATTGAGTGATAGCCGGGCCTGGCCTTGGCATAGATCTCGAGGGCTCGCTTCTTGCCGGCGGGCGTGGCGGCGAGCGCCTTGTAGAGCGGCAGGACCAGCTTACGGCGGCCGATCGATATCAGGTACGACTCGAGCCGGTCGTCGGCCGCCTGATAATGGTTCCTGATCGCGATCAAGAGCCACTGATGGGCGATTTCCGAATTGCCTCGCTCGGTCAATTTGAAGGCCCGATCGAGCGCGCGCATCTGGTCGACGGTGAGTTGCTCGGGGAGGGCTCGCAGAAAGCGAATCCAGTCCTGGGTCGACCAGTCCGACGAGCCCAGCCGGTCAATCGCCAGCGAGCCCGTGAGCCACCCCTTGGCGGCGGCGTCGATCGTTCCGAGCCGGGCGGAGCTCGGTCGCGCTCGGTCGGCGGGCAGACCCGGTCGATCAAGCCAGGCGTCCAGATCCACGGACGGTCGCTTGCCATCGAAGAGCCGCTTTTCGAGATACGCCCGAAAGTCGGCGGTCGTGATGCTCTGGAACGCGAAATGGTCGAAATACCCCTTGAGAAACGCGTCGAACCGCTCGCGCCCGACAGCCTCCTCAAGGGTTCGCAGGAAGATCGCCCCCTTCTCGTACGCGATCCGAGTCATGCCGTCGTCGGGATCGCGCCCGGCCAGGTCGATATGCAGGACCTGGTCCTTCTCGGGGAGCTGTTTGAGCTCGTCGTCGAGCTCGACCATCGCCAGCACCCCTTCGACCTCGGCCCGATCGCGACCGTAAAGCGACTCGACGATTCGCCTCTCAAGGTAGGTCGTGAAACCTTCGTTGAGCCAGAAATCGCTCCAGGTGGCGTTGGTAACCAGGTTTCCAGACCACGAATGGGCCAGCTCATGGGCGATCAAGGAGACCAACGAGCGATCGCCGGCCAGGACCGTCGGGGTCGCGAAGGTCAGCTTGGGGTTTTCCATGCCTCCAAAGGGAAAGCTCGGCGGAAGCACCAGGATGTCGTACCGGCCCCAGCGATAGGGCCCGAATCCGCGCTCGATCGTCGTGATCATCGCCTCGACATCGGCGAATTCATAACTCGCGCTCTTGATCACGCTGGGCTCGGCCCAGACCCCGGTCCGCGGACCCAGGGGTTGGAATACCAGGTCACCCACCGCCAGCGCGATCAGATACGGGGGAATCGGGGTCGACATCGCGAACCGAAAGATCCCCTGCTTGGCCTCGGCCTCCGTGACCAAGGAATCGGCGGCCATGACCGCGGTGAGTCCCGGCGGCGTCCTGATCACGGCCGTGTAGGTCGTTCGAACCCCCGGCGAATCCTGAAGCGGAATCCACGACCG
Organism: Planctomycetota bacterium; assembly: GCA_021808995.1. Classification (GTDB taxonomy): domain Bacteria; phylum Planctomycetota; class Planctomycetia; order Isosphaerales; family Isosphaeraceae; genus JAKBAP01. The sequence goes on from JAKBAP010000194.1 coordinate 8,724, forward strand.
CGCGTGGATCGCCTCCGACTGGCTAAACAGAAACGGATGCTTCTTCCCCGCGGTGAGCGGCGCGGGCAGCCACTGGAGCGCGGTCGCCCCAGGGCTCGTTTCGTATTCGATCCGAACCCGCTTCACCCCAGCGCCCGGCTTGATCGTCAACCGAGCGCCTAGGATCGGGTCGGCGGGGCCAAGCTCGAACTCGGCCGGCTCGAACTCGCCAGCCGCCGTCTCGCCGTTGACTTTCTTGATCAAAAGGGCGCGGGTGTCGAGCATGAGGGGGGCGTCGGGGGGGCTTCCCTGGGCACGCTCAAAGGCGATTGTCGCCGTGCCACGCAGTTTCCTCGCTTCGAAATCCACCGTGAGATCAAGCGCCACCGCGACCACCCGAGTGGTCTCGGGATTACCCAGACCATGGACGTCGCGGTGATCGCCGGTAGGCTCGATGGCACCGACCGACATGCAAGGAAGGGTCATCATCAGCATCCCCGCTCCGATCCCAATCGCGGCGCGTGAACGTCGCATGGACATGGAAACTCCCCTTTGGCCATGGGCCTGAAAAGGGAGATTATCACCCACTCGCACACTCCACGGCTACGCCCAGCCGTGGGCAAAACCGGGATGTCGAGCGTTCCTTAAAAAAACTTGACGGACCCTTGACAGGCCCATCGGGGTGGGGTAATTAATCGGCTCGCCCCTCTCTGATCCAGGTTTTCTTTCCGTCCATTCTTGCAACATCGCTGTGACAACTTGAGGTCTCATCATGTCGATCGCCAGGATCCGCCGCGCCCGGGCGCGGCTTCGGCAGTTCCACGTCGAGATTTGCGAGGAGCGGGTCATGCTCAGCGGCCTGACGCTCCAGGCGCGCGAATTCGCCCATGCCTCGGTCCACCTCAACGTGGAGCGAGCACACCCCGCCGAGCATGCGAACGGGCATTTGCTCGGGGTTCGTTCGGAGGCCCGGACCTTCGCCCATCCCCTCTTGATTCGTAAGCATCTCCCGATCCAGCCCTTCGGGCAG